>JABJCS010000782.1 GCA_018665505.1 Alphaproteobacteria bacterium | reverse complement strand
TCAAACAAATGCCCGACACCTAAAACGACGGCCAGCGGCACATCCGCGTTCACCGTTTTAACGATCGGAATTTCTGCAATTTTTTCTTCGAGCCATTCGCGTGTCTTGGCCAAGGCTTCCGGCGCCAAAAGATCGACCT
Organism: Alphaproteobacteria bacterium; assembly: GCA_018665505.1. The sequence continues at coordinate 2,353 of JABJCS010000782.1, read as the reverse complement.
TGTTGAGCATTACGACATCCGCCGCCGCAAGCTGTCGGGTGATCGTGTCGTGCAGATAGCGGTCCTCGCCCCGATTGCGCACAGTTTCCGCATCCGCCAGGACAACAATGCCATCGATGGTGTAGCGCGGTATCAATTGCACCGATTGGGCAATGGCGTCAGGAAGACCGACGCCGCTGGTCTCGATCAGTAAATGGTCGGGGGCCGGGTCCATCTGATCGAGATCGATTAACGCCTCCATCAGATCACTGCCGTAGGAGCAGCAGACGCAGCCACCTGTAATGCTGATGACGTTATCGTCCCGGCTTTCGATCAAATCTGCATCGATCGGCAACTCGCCGAAATCGTTGACGAGCACCGCCAAGCGCGTCCCATCAGCATGGCGTAAAAGCTGGTTAATTAATGTTGTCTTTCCAGCACCGAGATATCCACCAATAACGGTGACCGGCATAGTTGGGCGCGATGTCATCGCTAAATATCAGCGGCGGGGAAAATCCGTCCGCCCAGGACCACACCCCAGATGCCCACATCCTTGAGATCGGCGTCACTGGTTTCTGTCGGATCGTCTTCGAGCACGGCGAAGTCCGCGCGTTTGCCGCATTCGATCGAACCAATCTCATCATCGAGCTTCAAAGTATAGGCCGCCCCTAATGTGATCGTGCGGAGCGCATCGGCAGCGCTGATCCGCTCATGTGCGCCCAAGATACGCCCGCTCGGAGTTTGGCGATTAACCGCGCACCAGGCGGTGAACAAAGGCCCGAGCGGTGTCACCGGCGCGTCGGAATGGATCGCCAGCGGAACCCCTTCGCGCAATGCAGTAGCGCAGGCATTCATGCGTTGCGCGCGCTCCGGCCCAACTGTTTTCGCGTAATGCTGATCGCCCCAATAGTAGTGATGATTGGGGAACAGATTGACACACATGCCGAGCGTCTTCATCCGTCTGAATTGCGCGGCGTTGGCCAACTGCGTGTGCTGCAGCGTAAAACGGTTTGTCGGATTGGGATGCTTGCGCAAAGCGCGCTCCATGCAATCGAGCACCAATTCCGTCGCCTCGTCGCCGTTATTGTGGATGTGTACCTGCAGGCCGTTCTCCAGCGCCAGATCGAATATCTCCTGCAGTTGCTCCGGCGTCAGATACCAAAGGCCATTCGGCGCACCGTTATAATAACCGGGCCAACGTAGGCGCGCGCTGAATCCCTGAATCGAGCCGTCCGCTACCACCTTAATAATACCGAGACGCAAGCGGTCGGTGCTCAGCTCCCGAACTTCCAGCGTATGGTCGATCAACTCCCGCGGCGTGTGATTCTCGAAACGCCGGAGCGATACGATCCGGGTCGGAAATGTCTCCTCTCCCGTCACCCGCAACATCATTTGCAATGCATCGTCACGTAGATAATTACCGAAGTTCGTCGCCGTCGTAACTCCCTTGCGCACACACATGCGGGCGAACTGACGAAAGCCGTCCTCATCAGCAGCCATGGTCGCGCGGTCGATCCCAACATGCCGGCCGACCAGCGTCATCGCTTCCGGGCCTTTCATCTCGCCGGTCGGCAAACCGTCCGCCCCCAGGGGCACTCCCGGATGATTGATACCGGTACGCAACAAGCCCGCCAATTCCAATGCCTTGGTATTCACGTATATAATATGGCCGCTGGCGTGATGCACCCCGATGGGCCGGGTCGTCGAAACCGCATCTAAATCCACGCGGCCCCATTTACGGTCGCCATAATAGATCGGATCGAACGACCAGCCGGAGACCGGCGCCGATGGATCGTCCAACGCGCGGTCCCTCTCCTTGAGGCGTTCAACAATGGCGTCGAGGGATTTCATGCCGTCCCAGACTTTGCCGTCCGGGTCCATGCGCTCGAAATTCCCGCAATAGACCCCGCGCCACGCAATGCCTTCGCGCGCGTGGGAATGACCCTCAACAAACCCCGGCATCAACACCTTGTCGTCGAAGCGATCGTCCAACTCATAGTCGCCCCAGCCCGCCAATTCCTCCAACGTGCCCGCACCCAGAATGCGGCCCTCCCGCACGGCGACATGCGTCGCCTCCGGATTGGCCGGGTTCATGGTCAATATGCGCCGCGCCGAATAGATCGTCGTCATCTTGGCCGCCCTCCTCCAACTACCCGCGTTAATTTAAGGAAGGCGGAATGATATACTGTGCAGGATCAAGCTCGATGATCATGCGTTTCACGAGCCGATGCTGTTCGTTCGCAAAACCGTCACGCGCGTGCAGGACGACCGCATTGTCCCACATCACGAGATCGCCTGGCGCCCATTCGTGCTCGTAGACATTCGACGGTTGGATGACGTGATCCATCAATTCAGCCAACACATCGTCCGCTTC
>JABJCS010000781.1 GCA_018665505.1 Alphaproteobacteria bacterium | reverse complement strand
GGGACGAGGACGGTGCGCGACCAATAAGAAATCTTGCTGAGATGGAACGGAAACCAGTTAGGTAACAGCATGATCTCAACCGGCATAACGGGCACGGCGCGCCACGGCACTTGCGCGAACAAGGCGAGAGTTATCCGGGTGAAGACATTGGCGCTCGCGGCACCGCCGGCTGCGAGAATAGCATCTCGTGCGCGCGTCATATGCACGGCATCCAGTGACTCGCCGACGAGTTTGAGGGCAAAATAAGCCTTCACACTGGCGCTGATATTAAATTCGCCGCCATAGAATAGCGCCCAACCGCCGTGATCACCTTGAATGGTTTTCAAATAGGCGGCGAGTTTCTTTTCCGCGACATCATCAATTTCATCGAGATAATGATCGAGCAGAATGAACTCCGCCGGTATCGTTGCATCGGCTTCTAGATCGAATACCCAATGACCATCCTCGGCCTGCATCGATTTTAAATCGTCGCGTGCCTCGTGGATGGTTGATTCGACCTGGGACAGCAATGTCCTGTCGTCAGCCAGTTGTTCGTTTAGTAAGGCATCCATGCCTTATGCGGTCCCCATCGCCAATTGTATCGGCAGTTCTGGATTCGAATACATTATATTGTCGGAATTAACATCTGGTGCGCCGTAAATTTGTCGAGATACAGTCACTTGTCAAGTAATGTGCTGCAAAATTGCAACACAATCGCAATGCAATGGTGTGACTTCATGAATTTGCCTCGTTTATGACCGCCGCTGCGTGGTTACCGGAGCGAATCGAGCCTTCGATGGTCGCCGGGAGGCCAGTATCGGTCCAATCTCCCGCGAGATAAATATTTTCGTATTTGCACCGCGTGGCGGGTCGTTCGCGAATCGATGCTGGTGTCTGGGCGAATGTGGCTCGTTTTTCCTTCACGATTCGGTGCCGGGCGGGGATTCTCTCGGGAACCCCAACCACCGCGCGGCGTATGTCGGCCCATATCATATCGGCGATCTTGTCGGCAGCTAACTCAGCTAGGGCATCGGCGGCGCTGACGGTGACGGAAATGATATCTTCGCGAAAAAAAATCCAATGCGCCGTTCCGCCGATCACGCCGATAAGACCGGCATTGTCCGGCGATGCGGGTTTTTGTTCCAACCGAAAGTGAGCGTTGACGATTGGGTGGGTTTCCTTCGGGGTTTTCACTCCCGGCAACAATGTTTGGGCGACATGGGTGGGAACGGCCAAAATGACAATGTCGTTCTCTTGCAACTCAATGAGGCGGTCGGTGAATCGGAGCACCGTCGCACGACTATCCTCATAGTCGATCTCGCGCAGCCGAGTGTTGGGTGTGAAGGCAACCCGGCTACGTTCGAGGTAAGCCAAGGCAGGTGTCACAAAGGTCTCGGACAATCCGGTTTTTGCCATGCGTGGCATACAATTGGCACCGCCCCGTCCAAAGGTTTCCCGCAGTACTGCCGCCAACAACACAGCTGAACCCTCTTCGGCGGGGGTATTGAGGACGCCGACGGCGAAGGGTTCCCAAAAGCAGCGAAATAATTGGCTTTCTGTATCGACGACGTCGCGCAGGGCCACATCCGGGCCGACAGTCAAAAGTTTTAGCGCTTTCACATAATCCCACAGGCCGGTGCCTGGGATACGCCGCTCCGCATTCAGCAGCCATCCGGGCCACCGGCCCTGGTCGACTTCCACCGTCCAGCGTTGGTCGTTCGCCAGATCGACGAACGGGAAGAGCGCTCTGTCAGGGCCGACCAATTCATCGGAAGCGCCGATGACGCTCAGATAATCGCGGACGGCGGTATTGCCGCTGAGCAGGAGGTGATTGCCGTTATCAATGGTGCATTCAAGACGTTCGTCATGATAGGAGCGGCAACGGCCCCCCGCATGCCCGGCGCTGTCGTACAGGGTTATGTTATGCCGTTTGTCACCGGCCAGACGAACCGCGCAGGCGAGGCCGGACATCCCGGCTCCGATAATGTGAACACTCGCCATGACGCTTAAAACAGTCCGTAGCGCAGCAGAATCCAAATTTTCGCAGGTTTCGATACTTTGACCGGCGTGTTCAACCGCGTCCATCCACGCTTGATCAGACCGTCGAGCACGCGGCGGTAGACCTGCATCATCAATACGGCGGGTCGTATATTCTTTCGCGCACACGCTGCCATCGCCACTTCGGCATCTGCGTAATGCTGCTGGGCGATTCGAGAGAGGTCTTCACAGACTGCTGGTAGACCGGGTTGATCAATGACTTCACTCGGATCGCGGGTCGAAATACCGTGTCGGTCCAACAAGTCGCTTGGTAGATAGAGCCGGTCGCGTTCGACGTCTTCCGTGATATCGCGCAAAATATTTGTCAGTTGAAGGGCGCGTCCGAGCGAAGTCGCGACCTGTTGCGCCGCCTCGCCGCTATCGCCGAAGACTCGCACGGACAACCGTCCGACGGCGCTCGCGACGCGGTCACAATATTGGTCCAATACGGCCATCTCCGGGCCGTGGGTCGCGGTTTCGTCCGCATCCATCTCCATGCCGTCGATTAGGTCCAACAGATCTTGCTTCTGAAGTCCGTATTGCGCGATGGCGGCGGCCAGGGCACGACCTGTCAGGCTGTTCGGGTGCCCGGCAAAAATGCGGTCGATCTCTTCGCGCCATTCCTTGAGGAGGCGCCGCTTCTCCGTGAGTTCCAATGGGTCATCCGCGATATCGTCGACTTCCCGGCAGAAGGCATAGATCGCATACATGGCCTCGCGTCGTTCCGTCGACAGCACCTTGATGCCGGAGAGAAACGAGCTGCCGGATGCCATGGAGACCTGCCGCACATGCTCTTGTGCCGCATTGTCCATCTCTTCCATGGATTGAAAGTCCTGGGATTCCGTCGTGGCACTCATGCGTCGCTCGGTCAGGCGCTGGCCAATTCGGCGGCGGTTTTATCGGCCCCGATGGCAAGGAGTGCGGTTTGGACGATATGGGCGGCGTTGAGCCCGGCGTCGTTATACATCTCGAAGGGGGCGTCCTGATCCAGGAAGCGGTCCGGCAGATGCATCGGACGGATTTT
>JABJCS010000780.1 GCA_018665505.1 Alphaproteobacteria bacterium | reverse complement strand
GGTCGTGTTGGGCGGCTGGTCGAACGGCGCGATGTCGATGTTGTGGACTGTCTTCGCGGGCGCGCCACAACGCCCGAAAATCCTCACCCATGATTTTCGCGCCGCTTTTGGTTTCTACCCAGGCTGCATCACCCTGCGCAAACGGAAGCCGCGTTACACGGCAGCCGTGCCTACACTCCTACAATTGGGCGCCTATGATAACTGGACCCTACCGGAGCCCTGCCGCGAACTCGTCGAGGCGGCGAATGCGACGGGCGGCGCGAAGATGACGGCGGAAAGTTATCAGGGCGCAGTGCACTCTTTTGATCACCCGACATCGAAGCGACGGACGATTTCAGTCAGCAACGGACGGCGGGTCCGGATTGGAAGCGATCCGGTCGCGCGCCGCAAAGCCATCGAGCGGGTACGCCTATTCCTGCGGAATGTCTTCACGACATAGCGGATTTGGACCGCAATACGGCCCACGGCGTTACTTCTAAACGTTCGACGAGAGCAAACATCCGGTCGAGTACTGGCAACGCGGTGAGAGCCGCAAACCGCCCTGGATCGCGCCCTTCGGGCTGGACGATCTCCACATCGTGCGTGACCTCAAATCGTGCCGTGAACTCACCAACACTTCTTTCTTCATCGGGATGGAGCTCGACAATTAAATCGAACGCCACCAACGCTGGTGACTGGGCCGGATCAAGCAGGTCAAACTCGGCACCCTCGATATCGCAGATTACGAGGGCTCTTTGCCCACCATAGGTGTCGAACTGCGCTGCATCGAATGCGCCTTCCACTGTGATTCTATCGGCGACTCCATTCGCGGAGGCATTGCGGAATGTCTTCTCGCGCGCTGCCGGATCGATATCCCAGGCGAACACACGGGCAGTCGGTAAAACCCGCGCGAGTCCGACGGCATAATATCCCTCCGCACATCCAATGTTGAGAATCGCGCCATAATCCGTCTCGATTGCCCGATTCAACGCGGGATGCAGCTCTTGTTCGTAGCACCCGAGCAACTTCGGAACGGTACACCCTTCGGCAATGTCCTTCCCGTAAATCATTCCAGCGAAAGGTCCTTCAGCGACCGTCTCTCCCAAAGCAGGAACGATCCGCCGCGTGACCGCGGATAGGCGCCGCGCAAAGGAAATTTCAAAGAGAGAGTCGAGTTTTTGCGGCACCGGCAGATCTCCGCGTCCCAGCAATTCGATGGTGGCGCGCAGTATATGAAGGTCGCTTTCCTGTGTTGAATCCACCATATGCCCTAAACTCGCTCGATCACATTTTGCACCGTGGCAATCAACCGATTCAAATCGCTGTCCCGCGACAGCCGATGTACCCCATCCTTGATGAAGGAAAGTTCGACGTCATCGGACGCTACGGCATCGGCGATTTTCAAGGAATGTTCCCACGGCACCGCCTCATCGAGCATGCCATGGATCAAACGTACCGGACCGTGAAAGGGAATCGGGCCCGGCATCAACAAATTGTTTCGGCCTTCTTCGATGAGAGTTCTGGTGATCGGATATGGCTCCGGATCGTATTCCGAGGGCCGGTACCACACCCCTTCCTCCTCAATCTGTCGGCGCGCTTCGTCGGTCATGCGCGGCCAGAGCAGCGCTTGGGTGAAGTCGACAGCGGGCGCAATGCCGACAATTCCCGCGATCCGCTCCGTCCGCGCCACTGCCAGCAAAAAGGCTATCCATCCGCCCATGGACGAACCAACGACGATTTGCGGACCCGAGGTTACCTCATCCAAAACCGCAACGGCGTCCGATTTCCATTCGCCGATAGTCCCATCTTCGAATCTGCCAGAAGAGGCTCCATGCCCTTGATAGTCGAACCGTGTAAATTGCCGCCCGGCCCCGATGCACCAGCTCTCCAAGGCAAGCGCTTTGCCTCCGGTCATGTCTGATTTGAACCCTGTACAGAAGATCACGCCCGGCCCATCGCCCGGCAAATGATGGTAAGCGATTGTCGCGCCGCTGGGGCGTGTTAATATCGAGGAATTAGCGGGCAAACTTCCACAGCCGAATTATAGTATGAGCACGGATCCAGATCGTATCACGTCGCCCGCATGGGAGACCACAAGAGAACCTACTATCTTGCAGGTCCTACCGGCCCTGGAGACCGGCGGCGTCGAGCGTGGGACAATCGATATCGCCGGCGCCATCAAGGCCGCGGGATGGCGACCGCTTGTCGCTTCCTCCGGAGGATCGATGGTGCATGAGTTGGAGCGCACCGGCGCCAGGCATATCGAACTGCCGCTGCATTCCAAGAATCCGTATGTCATGCGCCGCAACATTGCTCGCTTAAAGGAATTGATCGCCGCCGAGGGAGTCGACCTGCTCCACGCGCGCAGCCGCGCTCCCGCGCATAGCGCAATTGCCGCGGCTCGCCAGTCGAACATTCGTTTCGTCACCACCTTTCACGCCACCTATAACTTCTCGACACCGCCGAAACGCTGGTACAACAGCATCATGGCCAAGGGCGAGCGGGTGATCGCGATCTCCAACGCGCTCAAAGAGCACATCACCGGCAACTACGACGTCAATCCGGGCCGAATCAAAGTGATCCACCGGGGTATCGATCTGGAGCGCTTCGATCCGCTAAAAGTCAGCGCCGAACGGGTTATCCAATTATCTCGGCAATGGCGGCTTTCCGACGGCGTGCCGGTCGTCCTACTACCGGGACGGCTCACAGGATGGAAAGGCCAAAGTATTCTGATCGAAGCCCTGGCGCGCCTCGGTCACAAGCAGATTCGTTGTCTTCTTGTCGGTAGTGACCAGGGCAGAACAGGTTACCGCCGCTCCCTTGAAGATCTGTCGCGGCGGCTCGATGTCGAAAGCGTCGTCCACATTGTCGGCGATTGCCGCGACATGCCTGCTGCCTACATGCTGGCGGACGTGGTCGTCTCCGCCTCGACCGATCCCGAAGGCTTCGGCCGTGTGATGGTGGAAGCGCAGGCCATGGGCCGGCCCGTCATCGCTTCCGATCATGGCGCTAGCCGTGAAATCGTCCGCCACGGCACCACTGGCTGGCTGTTTCCGCCGGGCGACATTCGCATGCTGTCGGAGCGGATAGCGCATGTCATCCGGCTGGACGAAGAACACCGCTACCGGATTGCGGACGAGGCGATCCGTAACGCCCAGGAGAATTTCAGCAAGGACAAGATGTGTTCTGAAACCTTGGGCGTGTACCGGGAAATCCTCAACGAGCGCGTTGCCGCCGCCGGAGGCGTTTCGGAGAACGTCGCCGCGTGACCGAAGAGCATACTGTTTTAGTCATTAAGCTCGGCGCGCTCGGAGATTTCATCCAGGCGCTGGGGCCATTCGCGGCGATCCGATGCCATCACCCGGCGAACCGCATCGTCCTGCTGACGACCTCGCCCTTCGTACCGATCGCCGAGGCGTCCGGCTGTTTCGACGAAGTTCATAGCGATGGGCGGCCCGAATGGTGGCAGTTCAGCAAAACCCGCGCCCTGCGAAACTGGATGCGGCGCCTCGATCCGGTACGTGTCTACGATTTGCAAACCTCCGGTCGGTCGAGCCGTTATCTCAAACTATTCCGCCGTCCGAGGCCCGAATGGTCGGGCATCGCCAATGGATGTTCACACCCACACGCCAATCCCGCGCGCGACGACATGCACACAATCGAACGCCAGGCTGAGCAATTGTCCGCAGCGGGGATCGAAAATATTCCAACACCCAATCTTGATTGGCTCGATACTGATACGAACCGTTTCCCCGTGCCGGACCGATTCATGCTGATAGCACCCGGCGGGGCGGCGCATCGGCCGGACAAACGCTGGCCACACTATGCGGATTTGGCGCGGAGTCTGATCGAACAAGACCTAACACCGGTTCTTCTCGGCACGGAGGCGGAACGGGATGT
>JABJCS010000779.1 GCA_018665505.1 Alphaproteobacteria bacterium | reverse complement strand
CATCGCCTTCAGACGCAGCTCGCGATCAAGCACGCGGGGTGAATTCAGGAACGTGTTGCGATGGATGCCGCCCAAACGGGCAAATTCCGCCTTCTCCAACCCTGGGATCGCGCGAAAAATCTTGGTTTGCGCGCCATGCTTCAGCTTGGTTTGGAAACCGACCAGATTATAGAGTGTGCCGAGGGCGTTATCCTGGCGGAGCTGCATGACGGCGTAAGCCTTGCTACCTGTATGAGGATTGGTAAGGCCAACCGGCTTCATGGACCGAAACGCAACGTCTCAGGCCCGCGTTCGGCCATAACTTCGATCGGCAGACACCCTTCGAAATAGGGGGTCGATTCTTCCCATTCGTGGAAGCTCGTCTTGTCGCCGTCGATTAAGGCTTGGATGAAGGTCTCGTATTGCTCTTTGTCCATCGGGCAGTTGATGTAATCCTTGCCGTCTCCCTTATCATAGCGAGATTGGAACCAAGCGCTCGAGAGATCGATACTGTCATGGTGCACGATGGGCGCGATGGCGTCGAAAAAGGCCAAGGCGTCTTCACCGGTTACCTCCAGTATTGCGGCGCTGAGAGCGGGCGAGGTGAGGGGGCCTGTCGCAATGATGACGGAGTCCCAGTTTTCCGGCGGTAATCCGTCGATTTCCTCGCGTCGTATTTCAATCAGCGGCTCCGCTTCCATGGCGGCGGTGACGGCGTCGCTGAAGGCATTGCGATCCACCGCGAGGGCGCCGCCCGCGGGAACCTTATTGTCGTCGCCGCAAGCGAGAATCAGTGAGCCGCAACGTCGCATTTCCTCGTGTAAAAGTCCGACTGCGTTGTATTCGGCGTCGTCTGACCGGAAGGAGTTGGAGCATACAAGTTCCGCTAATCCATCAGTCAAATGCACCTCTGTGCCCCGTACGGGGCGCATCTCATGCAATATTACGGGAATACCGAGCCGCGCACACTGCCAAGCGGCTTCGCAGCCCGCGAGACCGCCGCCGATGACGTGGATTGGATTTGATATGGTCATTGATTTACCTCAGGCGCTCTTGCGTCGCTTACTCACCGGCTTCTTCGGTAGGAGCGGCGCCAGGAACGTGGCTGTATGACTCTCGGGGACGGTCGCAACTTCTTCCGGCGTGCCGGTGGCGACGATGTGTCCGCCGTCAATGTCACCGCCCTCGGGCCCGAGGTCGATGACGTGGTCAGCGGTTTTGACGACCTCGAGGTTGTGTTCGATAACGACGACGGTATTGCCTTGATCTACCAGCGCATGCAGGACCTCGAGCAGGCGCCTCACGTCTTCGAAGTGCAGTCCTGTGGTCGGCTCATCAAGGATATAGAGCGTCTTGCCGGTTGCGCGGCGCGCCAGTTCCTTGGCCAGCTTGACCCGTTGCGCTTCTCCGCCTGAGAGCGTGGTCGCCGGTTGCCCGACCTTGATATAGCCGAGGCCGACCCGCTGGAGCGTGACGAACTTATCGCGAATTGCCGGAACCGCTTGAAAGAAGTCGGCACCTTCTTCAACCGTCATGTCTAAAACATCTGCTATCGACTTGTCTCTAAAGTGTATTTCTAATGTTTCGCGATTATAACGTTTGCCTTTGCAAGTATCACATTGGACGTAAATATCGGGCAGGAAATGCATCTCGATCTTGATGACGCCGTCGCCTTGGCAGGCTTCGCAACGGCCGCCTTTTACATTGAAAGAGAAACGTCCGGGCGCGTACCCGCGTGCCTTGGCTTCCGGTAAGCCGGCAAACCATTCGCGGATCGGAGTGAATGCGCCGGTATATGTCGCAGGGTTGGAGCGCGGTGTGCGTCCGATCGGCGATTGGTCGATATCAATTACCTTATCGAGAAACTCGATGCCTTTTAGCGTATCGAACTCGCCTGGCACCACGCGTGTGCCGTTCAGCCGTCGCGTCAGCGCGTTGTAAAGGGTTTCGATGACGAAGGTAGACTTGCCACTCCCGGAGACGCCGGTGAAGCAGGTGAAAACACCGAGCGGTATATTAACGTCAATATTTTTCAGATTGTTCGCCCGCGCACCCTTAACCATAAGCGAATGTTTTTTGCGGACCTTTCGGCGTTCGGCTGGTAAGGGAATCTGGCGCATTTGGGTCAGATACTGGCCGGTAAGGCTCTCGGGCGAGGCCATGACTTCTTCCGGGGTACCGCGGGCGACGATATGACCGCCATGGATGCCGGCACCCGGGCCTAAATCCACGAGATAGTCGGCCGTTCGGATGGCTTCCTCATCATGCTCGACGACAACCACCGTATTCCCCAAATCGCGCAAGCGCCTCAAGGTTTCGAGGAGACGGGCATTATCGCGGGAGTGGAGGCCGATCGACGGTTCGTCGAGGACGTAAAGAACCCCCATGAGACCTGAGCCAATTTGAGATGCCAGGCGAATGCGCTGGCTTTCTCCCCCCGACAAGGTG
>JABJCS010000778.1 GCA_018665505.1 Alphaproteobacteria bacterium | reverse complement strand
TAAACTGGCAGCTGTCCGGGCCGTCGTGCCAGCAACAAAATGTTCGATCAGACGATCCTGCCTGTATCTGCTCAGACGGCTCTTGCGCATGGATACCATGATAACCTCTAATCTCGGTTATCTGGGACAGCCCCTAAATTATTTTTCAGCCGCGTATGTGAAGAAGGGTGAATGATACACCTCCCTCTCTTAATGACACATTCACGAAGTTGTGCTTATCAGCCGTGCTTTGGTCGCGCTACCCCGCTAGCACCTCCGGAAGACCGTAAAAGCCCGGCTCTTTTGTCGTTAGCCATCGGCAAGCTGCGAGCAATACATCCGTGTCGATTTCCGGCCGTGTCACATTGTGGCTGATACGGATTTCGTCGTTGTGGCCGGCGAAGATGATTTCATGGTTACTATAGGCGCCTCCCGCCCGCAGGGAGACGATTTCCGGTAGTGTATCCTCGCCTCGCCCGGCCTGGATACGCCGGGCTATTTCGGCGGAGGTACCGCTCGGCGTATCTTTTTTCTCTCGGTGATGCACGCCGATCACTTTGGCGTCGTATGCGGGACCAAGCCGGTCGGAAAGTGTCTCGAGAATGCTGAACAAGGTCGCGGCACCCCAGGAGATATTTGGTGCGTAGAGAATTGGAATACTGGCGGCAAAACCGTCAAGCGCCCCGAGCTCCGCGTTTGTCGGCGCGGTCGTCCCTACGAAGAAGGGCCGCCCTACGTCCGCGCACAGAGCCGCCAATTCCAGCGTGCGGTCAAAATTCGTGAAGTCGAGGAGAACGTCGCTCGCGCCGAGTGTGGACCTTGCATCGTCGCTTAACGGCGCTTTACAGCCTGTCGCCGCTATTTGAGATGACCGCACCAGACCGGCGACAAAATCGACACCGTCCATGGCGTATAGCGCATCTCCGACGCGGCGACCCATGCGCCCGGTCGCGCCGGAAAGTGCGACTTTAATGTCCATCCGCTAAATGCCTCCGGCGTCGGTTTTCACCGCTATCGATTCGAGGTGCTCGGCTGGAAGTCGTCCGCCAGATCGTCGCGCCCGGTCTCGACCAGCTCGCTCTCGGGCTCGCCCGCGACGCGGGTGTGGCGCATGATGCGGATTTCGTTGTGATCGTAGGGGCAAGCTCGATGCAGGATGCAGCGGTTGTCCCACATCATCACATCGCCCGGTTGCCATTGATGGGCATAGGTGCGCGGGGGACGTGCGGCGTATTCCAAAAGATCGTCAAGCAGGGCCTGACCTTCCTCGCGCGGCATGCCGGCGATCTCATAGGCATGGCGGCCGATGAAGAGCGATTTGCGGCCGGTGACCGGGTGAGTCTTCACCAACGGGCGCAACGGCGCGCCCTTGTTGTGATACCCGTAGCCGTCGCCGCTTTTGAATTCGAAACCGTTCTTCTTCTGTGATTGATAGAGCGAGTGGTAGGCGGCGAGCCCTTCGATCTTGCCCTTGGTCTCATCGTCCAACTTGTCATAAGCATCGCGCATATCGGCGAGTTCGGTCTCACCGCCAGCGGACGGTACCTGGATTGCGGCTAGGATTGAGGCCTTTGCCGCGAGCGGCATGTAGGAGCTGTCCGTGTGCCAGCCTTCGTTTCCGCGCAAAGTCCGGAAGCGTGCTTCGTCCTTGCTGTACGGTGTGCCGTCTGCTTTCAGGTTGCTGATTGGGACCGCTTTCTTGGTCGGGTCCGGGCGGAGCAGTTCCATATTACCGAAGCGTTCCGCAAAGGCGATTTGCTCGTCCTCGCTTAGGTGTTGGTCTGGAAATACCAATGCCGCGTATTCGTGGAAAGCCCCCTCGACGACGAGCCATTCGCCGGTGTCCATATCCGCGAGTTTGATGTCTGTGATAACCGCGCCGAAGCTGGCGGCGATGGGTGTGATCGTGGGCATGATACATTCCTCCCTTTCAAATCACGTTGGTCGACCGTTGGGTGTCGGCAAGTCTACGCCAATCAGGCGCTGAATGTGAATCCCTTGTAACCACTGGCCGCAACCTCGTCGCACATCTCGTTGTATTTAGGCGCACCCGCCGCATAGAGCAGGAATTTCCGTTTGTCCCGGCCTTTGAGGTTCGGATTGATTCCCATGAACCAGGAATCGACCTTGGTAAAGAGTAACCGTTCTGACGTCTCGTGAACGTGCTCTGTCCATTCGTCCTCGGCGGCTTTCGTGGCGGCGACGTTGGTATGACCTTCATTTTGCATGTGTTGGAGCAGGTCGGTCACCCATTCGACATTTTGTTCGATGCAACGCGGAATATTGCAGAAGGTGGCGGCATTGTGCGGGCCCACCAGGGTGAACATGTTCGGAAACCCCTCAACCTGAATGCCGAGAAATGTGCGCGGTCCATCGACCCATTTGTCTTTCAAAGCGACACCGTCGACGCCCCGGAAATCAATTCGGTTGAAAGCGCCGAGCACCGCGTCGAACCCGGTCGCGTAGATAATGTAGTCGAACTCGTATTCTCGGTCGCTGGTTTGCACACCTTTCGCTGTTACCTGCTCGATTGGTGTCTCGCGTACGTCCACCAGTTTGACATTGTCTTGGTTGTAGACCTCGAAATAGCCGCTTTCGAGCGGCAGGCGGCGCGTGCCGAAGCCGTGGTCGTGGGGGATCAATTTTTCGGCGACTGCGGGATCCTTCACCCGTTCGCGAATTTTCTTTTTGATGAACTGGCTGATCGTCTCATTGGCGGTTTCATCGACCATGATGTCGCGATAATTGCCCATCCAGATGCCGAAGCCGCGCTCACCGTAGAGTTTTTCGTAGAACGCCTCGCGCTCATCCGGCGATTGATCGACGGCTTTTTCGCGCACAGGATTGTGGATAAAGGCGCCGTGCGAGGTTTTGCACTTGGTGAAGATCTCGTCATAGCTCGCCTTGATCTCCGCCTGCTCTTCGGGCGTGATCAGCCCGTTATGCAGTGGCGCGCAATAGTTAGGCGTGCGCTGGAAAACCGTGAGATGGCCGACTGTCTTGGCGATTTCGGTAATAGCCTGCACGCCGGTCGCCCCCGTGCCGATAATGGCGACGCGTTTGTCGTGGAAATCCACCGGCTCGTGCGGCCACTCACCCGTGTGGAAACTCTCGCCCTCGAAATCCTCGATCCCGTCGATGACCGGCATGACCGGAACGGAAAGCACGCCAATGGCAGTGATCAGATAGCGGCTCGCCGCCCGGTTTCCATCCGTTAACGTGACGGTCCAGCTCCCTTTGGTGTCATCGAAGTGACAGGATTTCACCTGGCTATCGAATTGGATATCTCGGCGCAGGTCGAATTTATCGGCGACGTAGTTTACGTATTTCAAATTCTCGGGTTGGCCGGAAAAATGCTCCTTCCATTCCCATTCCTCCAACAGCTCCTTCGAGAAGGAATAGCCATAAGAGTAGCTCTCGGAATCGAAACGCGCACCCGGATAGCGATTCCAATACCAAGTCCCACCAACATCGCTTCCAGCTTCGAAGACACGCACGGACATGCCGAGCTCCCGCAACCGGTATAGCTGGTACAATCCGGCGATCCCCGCGCCGATGATAATGGCGTCGAATTGATCGGAACTTTCGTCGGTCATGGTCTCTCTCGGCTGTGCTGATCTTACATCGAGATATAGGCGTATATGAGAGAATCGCTACTCCATCAGTCGACGAGTGGATGTGACGCCGGTTCAGACGGTACGAGCGGAGGAGAGAAACTCTTCCAGCTCGCGGCTGAAACCGCCGATCGTCTCGTCAAGATCCGACGCGGACCAGAGTACCCCGATCGATTTTCCAGTGGATTGTGCTGAGGTTTGCGTCATTTGAGCAATACTTCCAAGGACTTCTGTCGCATCTCCGCTGACGGTTGCGGTCGTACGGGCGATTTCCTGTGTGGCGGCACTTTGTTCTTCGACGGCGGCGGCAATTCCAGTCGTCACACCACTCATTCGCTCGATAACGGAGCTGACCCGGTCAACGGCGCCGACGGCGCCACTGACGGCTTGCTGAATACTTTGCACCTGGGTTGCGATTTCGTCCGTCGCATTTGCCGTCTGGCTGGCCAGACTTTTGACCTCAGACGCGACGACAGCGAAACCTTTGCCCGCATCCCCGGCACGGGCGGCTTCAATTGTGGCGTTGAGGGCCAGTAGATTTGTCTGCTCTGCGATCTCACTGATCAGATTGACGATTTCGCCAATTTTATTGCTGGCGTCGGCAAGTCCGCGAATTTGTGAATTGGCCTCTTCGGTTTCGGACACCGCATCGGCAGCCATATTTGTTGAATCGCTAACTTGTCCGGCGATCTCATTAATGGATGCTGAAAGCTCTTCCGCCGCCGCCGCGGCGTTGTTGATGTTATCGACCGTTCGTTCGGAGGCGAGGGCCACTTCGAAGGATTTGCCTCCGGCCTCGTTCTGGGAAAGTGAGCCCTCAAGCGAGGTATTACGAATTTCTTCGGAAGCTCCGGAGACCGATTCCATCATTCCGCCGGCGCGGTGCTCAAAGTCGCGCAGGATGGTATCGACTGTCTCTGCCCGCTGGATACGTTCCGCCTGGGAACGCTCCTGTTCCGCACGCATTTTCTCGTTTTGAATCATGTTATCTTTGAAAATCTGGACAGCACGCGCCATCTCACCGATTTCGTCGCCGCGATCTTGGGCCGGTGCGTCGACCGAGAGATTGCCGTGCGTTAAGGCATCCATGACACCGGTTGTGGAACGTACGGGTTGTGAGATGCCGCGTGCGATGGAAAATGCGAGGATAAACCCGAGCACAGTACCGATGCCGCCGATAATCGGAAGTTCCGCTTCCGCAAGTGCAATTTCCTTTAATGCCCTTACGCTAACCTCGTGCTCGTGTTCGGCGGCTTCGTTCTCGAGCTGTTCCGTGTCTTTGATGATAATGGCGCTGAATTTCGGCATCTCCTCGTCCATCAAGCGGGCGATCTCTTCCTCATCGTGGCGGATTTTTTCATAGATGTCGTGATAGGTTGCGCGCAGTTCTGTGAGTTCGACGTGCAGTTCGCGTTCACGCTCCGTATGCAGATGGCTCGCCATCCGGTCGAGAGAGTTTTGGAACAGCTCGAACTCTTTCGAGATTTTTGCGCCGTATTCCTGTTTCTGCTCAAGCAAGAGGCGTCCCGTATAAATCTGAATCAGAAACGCATGTTCGCGCGCCTCAAAGGAGAGGGTGCGTAACGTATCATTCGATTCTGCCTCGGCTTCTTTCACGAATTCATCGAGATCCGCGATCATCTTATCGCCGGTGGGATCAAGTGATTCAGTGATATAGGTATCATGCTCATGCTTAAGCTTGGTGACGATCTCGAAATCGGCGAAGTAACTTTTGAAGGCTTCCTCGACCTCAAGAATCAATGCTTGATGCGACTCGATAGTAATGCCTTTCTTGGCCGCTTCGATCGCGCCGAGTAGCTGTTCGCTGTACTTCCTGGTCTCAGTTTCGGATTTCGTATCCCCCTTTTGCACGAACTCTCGGGCGGCACGGATCATCTTCAAGAATTTGATCTCTATATCCGCGGCTAAGCTAAGCTCGATTGCAGCACTCTCCATTTCTTCCACTTCATGGCCAATCGTCACGAAATTCCAAAACGACAAGGCCAGTACGACGATAAAGACAGCGATCACCGATCCGAATCCGGCGGTAATTTTTGTGATGACTTTCCAATTGGCGGTCAAGCGCAGCAGGGAAGAAAGAAAGGGTATTTTCATTCTAAAACACCTTGATGGAATGGAGAGATGTTGGCGACTTCATTCAAAGGTTGGCGAAGGATATAAGCCCTTAATCATATATTCGTAATGGTTAATTTATGATTAAGGGTGCCCTACGCTGTACCTAAAAAGCTAGAAATCGGGTTGCGCTCGATGACAGTGGCGAGGCGGTGTTAGGTCGCTATTTTACCAAGGATCCGATCTGCGGATGTTCCGCCGCGATACTGGCGAAAGCTGAACGCACTACTTCCACGCCGCCGGTCTCCGATGCGTTCATGGCGTCGA
Organism: Alphaproteobacteria bacterium; assembly: GCA_018665505.1. Next base: position 2,238 of record JABJCS010000778.1, on the reverse strand, counting down.
AGATGCGGGCTTTTACGAAGAAGCGCCAATGGTTGGGCAGGGAGGCCATTATCTCCGTCATCGCGTTGTAGGCCTCCGGCGTCCAGTAGCGCTCGTACTCTTCGCGCTCCGGACCGAAATTGAAGTGGGTCGCGGCGCCTTCGCCACTCCGCAATTCGGCGCGCAAGGTTTCGGTCGCACTCTCATCGACGGTTTCTCCCTCGATCACCACGCCGTAATCGACGCGTGCCGCATCCAGGGATAGCGCGCTGCGTTCCACGTCGCGCAGCACGCGGCTCGGGTCCCGGTCGAGCGGATTGCCGCGCCCGCCGCCGCCAGGGCCGTAGAAGCGGATGACATCACCCGGCTCCGCCGTCAGCGTGTCTTGATTGCCAAGGATTTCTTCCTTCGGTGTATCCGGGTTGCGGATGAAGTTGGAGGGACTGCCCGCTTTACCGCCCAAGATACCCCAAGGACGGAAGCGGGTGCGGTCGCGATTGCGCGCGGTGATCCGGGTGCCGGGAGAGAACACCTTGAATTCGAGCCAAGTGCCGAGCCCGCCTCGATTCTCGCCCGCTCCACCGGAATCCGGAGCCAGCCCATAGCGCACGATCTCGATCGGGACTTCCGCCTCGATCATCTCGACCGGCGTATTTTTGAGATAGGAGGCGTCGGCACCGGAACCGTCGGGTCCGTCCGCGTGCGGCATTCCGCCCGCGCCACCGACTACGGGGTCAATGGCGGCGATAATGCGCTTGCCGGTTTTGTTCTCGGTCGTCATCACATTGACGATGGAGCTGGAGCCCGCCGGAGCCGCCGGCATCCGATCCGGCATGGCGAGGCCGAAGGCGCCGAAGATCAAGCTCCGCAAGCGCCCGCAGGTGAGGCTGCGCATACCAACGGCGGCGGGATATTCCGGGTTCACCACGGTGCCTTTCGGCAGCACACATTTGAAGGGCCGCGTCAGGCCGATGTTCAGCAGGATGTTCGGATTCAGCGTGTAGAGGATGTAGTAGACCCCGACCAGCATCAACGTGTGATGCGGGGCACCGCCGGTCGGCACATTGATCGAGGAGGTCAGCTGCGGGTCACAGCCGGTGAAATCCAGTTCCGCCTCGTCACCTTCGATCCGCAGGGTGAGAGCAAGGCGGCAGGGGTTGCGCTCGGTATCGGAATCCTCGTCCGTGTAGTCGGAGAAAAAATATTCACCGTCCGGGATCGTGCGTAGGATTTCCCGAGCCTGGTGCTCGGCGTAGTCCATCAAGTCTTCGGTGCCTTGGCGGAAGACGTCGACGCCGAATTTCTCGACCATCTCCTTGACCTTGCGCTCGCCGGTATTCATCGCGCCGACAAAGGCCTTGAGGTCGCCCCAATTCTGTTCGGGCTGGCGCACATTGGTCATCATGACCTGGAGGAGTTCCTCGTTCAGCTCGCCCTTCTTGTAGAGCTTGCAGGGCGTGAAGCGGATGCCTTCTTGGTGGATTTCGACAAGTGTCCGCGACAGGCTGGCCGGGACCGCGCCGCCGATATCCGTGTTGTGGATATGGCCGCAGGCGAACGCCACCAGCTCGCCCTCGTGAAAGATCGGCTTCCACATATGGAGGTCCGGCGAATGGGTCGAGACATAACCGCTATATGGGTCATTGGTGAAGGCGATGTCGCCCTCTTCGTAGCCGCCTGGCACCATATCGAGAGCCGGGCCGTAATCCAGCCCCGGAAACCAAGTGGCACCGAGATCAAGCGGGATCGCGAAAGTCTTGCCCTGTGGCGTCAGCAACCCGATGGTGAAGTCTTCCGTCTCCTTCACGAAGGTCGAGTGGGCCGTGCGATAGAGCGTATAGGCCATGCTCTCGGTTGCGGCGCGGCAGTGGTTCGCGAGGATTTCCAGCGTGACCTTGTCGACGGGCTCGGTATTCGGGCGTTCGCTCATCTCAACTCTCCTCCTGCCAGGTCAGCACGATATTGCCGCGCGGATCGACGGTCCCTTGGAAGCCGTCGGGAATGCAGCTCGTGGTGTCCGATTGCGCGATGACCGCGGGGCCGCTCAGGGTCTGCCCGGCCAAGAGTTTGTCGCGCTCATAAAGCGGTGCCGTTCGGCGTGTGCCGCCGAACCAGACCTCGATCTCGCGCACCGGCGTCGCCGGGCCGGACCCGGTCGCTAATTCCTTCAGCTCCGGCTTCGGAATGTCGCCCGCCACCACCAGGCGCAGGTTCATGATCTGCACTTCCGCCTCTTCGTCGCAGAAGGCGTAGACCTCC
>JABJCS010000777.1 GCA_018665505.1 Alphaproteobacteria bacterium | reverse complement strand
GCCGCCGCCGAAATTGTCACGCGATGGGCAGAGATCGCTGGCGAAGAAATGGCCGCCGGAAGTGCGCCGGACCATCTGAGTTTCCCGAAAGGCGCTCGTCAGGGAGGTACTCTATATATATCGGCGTCTGGATCCGTCGCTCTCCAAATTCAACATCAGGAACCTTCTATTCTGCAGCGGATCAACACCTATTTCGGTTATTCCGCAATCGCCCGGCTTTCAATTTCTCAGACCTCTTTTAAATCCAAGCCAGTTAAGACTGATACGCCAGCCATCCCCGATCCGGGGCCAGATCAAATCGCTAGAATCGAATCGGAAACCAGTGTCATTTCCGAACCTGACCTGCGACAAGCACTCCACAAACTCGGCGAAGCGGTCGAACGTGACCGTGCAGCACTGAAATCAAGGAAATCAAAAAATACTGAATAGGTCTCTCCAGCGTCAACCAAAGCTGGACCAAGGGCCGTAATTTGCGCTATATCTTGGGGTCAGGAGGAAGAAATGCGGAATATATGGGTATATGTCGTCGGTGGCATGGTCGCTATCGGCGCAATCGTTTCGATCAAGGGCGTCATAGGCGACAACGAAAACTCGCAAAACACAGCCCAAAAACCAGTCGTGACAGCAACGGCCAATGCCGCACCGGCGAAGGTTGAGGCACCGAAACCCGACGCCTCATTCGATAAAGTCGAAATCACCAAAGACGACTTTATCCTCGGCAAGAAAACCGCACCGGTGACCCTGGTCGAATATGCTTCACTGACCTGTCCACATTGCGCACAATTCCATCAAAACACGCTTCCTGCCGTTAAAAAGGAATATATCGAGACCGGCAAAGTCAAACTGGTCTATCGTGATTTTCCGCTCGATCAGCTGGCGCTGTCCGGTTCTATGATCGCGCGCTGCGCCGGGCGTGACAGATATTTTGCCTTTATCGACGTGATGTTCGCCCAACAGGCAACTTGGGCCCGCGATACAAATCCACTTGCGGCCTTGTCTCGAATCGCTCGGCTTGGTGGCATGTCACAGGCAAAGTTCGATGCATGTATCAAAGACAAAAAAGTTGCTGATGCGGTCGTCCAACAGCGCCTCGATGGTGACAAGAAGTTTGGCATCAATGCTACGCCGACAGTCATCATCAATGGCAAGAGATACAGCGGCGGGCTGACTATCGAACAGTTTCGGGCAGTCGTTGCCCCACTGCTAAAATAGAAAACGCGTCGTTTAGGAGCCTGTAACCAGTGCACTTTACCAAGCTAAAACTCTCCGGGTTCAAATCGTTTGTTGAACCCACCGAGCTTTGGATCGAGCCAGGCATGACCGGCGTGGTCGGCCCCAACGGCTGTGGTAAATCAAATCTTGTTGAGGCCCTGCGCTGGGTAATGGGAGAAACCTCTGCCAAGCAAATGCGTGGTGGTGGCATGGAAGATGTTATCTTTGGGGGCACAGATCGTCGTCCACCCCGCAACATCGCCGAAGTTGTTCTCTCTCTGGACAACGCCGAACGCGATGCGCCACCACAATATAATACCGGTGACGAAATTGATGTTAGTCGGCGGATCGAACGCGGCAACGGATCAAACTACCGGGTTAACGGCAATGATGTACGGGCCCGCGACGTTCAAACCCTGTTCGCTGACGCGGCGTCCGGCGCTCGCTCAACAGCGCTCGTCAGCCAGGGACGCATTGGCGCCCTGATTGCCGCCAAACCAACAGACCGACGCCACCTTTTGGAAGAAGCCGCCGGCATTACCGGACTGCATTCGCGGCGGCATGAAGCCGAGTTAAGATTGCGGGCAGCTGAAACTAATCTCGAACGGCTCGATGATGTCCTCGGCGCGCTTGAGGAACAACTCAAAGGTCTTAAGAAGCAAGCCCGTCAAGCGACCCGCTACCGGAATTTGAGCGATCATATCCGTCGCGCTGAAGCGATTGCCATTCATCACCAATGGTCCGGGGCCAATGCCCAGCGTGATGCAGCGGTCGAACGGATGACCAAGGCGGAAGAGGCCGTTGCGACCCTTACTCAGGAAGTTGCCAGCGCAACGACGGTAGAGACCCAAGGCGCCAATGCAGTGCCTGCCTTGCGCGAAGCAGAAGCCCGCGAGGCAGCAGCATTGCAAAGGCTGATCATTGCCCGTAATGAATTGGAACAAGAAGAGAAACGGATCGAGGCGGAACATCAAGAGACCGTTTCGCGAATCGCCCAAATCAGAGGCGACAGGGATCGCGAAATTGGACTCAAGGAAGATGCCGAAACAGCTCTTACCCGCCTAACTGGCGAAATCGCGGAGCTTGCACAGGCCGAAGAGAATCAGGAGCAGGACATCACGACGGCAAAGGAAGTGCTAAGCACCGCCAATGCTGAAGTTAGTCGGCTTGAACAAAACCTCACCGAAGCTTCCCAAGGTATCGCCGCGGACGAAACCCGGCATGAATCGCTAAACCGACGCGTGAACGAATCCG
>JABJCS010000776.1 GCA_018665505.1 Alphaproteobacteria bacterium | reverse complement strand
CGCCCCTGTGCTCAATTTCAGCGAAGCGCCCGAGCATCCACACAACAAGGCGCGTGGCAGTTTCGTTGAGGTGGACGGGATCATGCAACCGGGTCCGGCGCCGCGCTTCAGCCGCACCCCCTCCAGCGTCAAATTCGGCCCACCCGATTTCGGCGCACAAACGGAAGAAGTTCTCTCTGCCTGGGGGTTCTCCGACGGCGATATCGACGAGCTGAAGGGAGCGAACGCCATCGGTCGGGACGAATGAAGGCGGATGGGATTCTAAACGGCATTCGCGTCCTCGACCTCTCGCAATATCTCGCCGGTCCGCACGCGACGCTTCTGCTCTCGGGGATGGGAGCGGAGGTCATCCGTCTGGACAATCCGGTGACCGGAGATTCGCTATCGGGCGCGCCGGTGTTCTATGGCGAGCAAGGCCCGACGATCCAAAAACGCGACGACAGTGATATCGGCATCGCCTTCCTGAAGCGCCAGCGCGGCAAAAAATCGATTACGCTTGATTTGAAATCGCCGGAAGGCCACGCGCTATTCCTGCGCCTGGTCGAGAAAGCCGACGTGCTGGTGGAGAACTTCAGCGTCGGCGTGACGGAGCGGCTCAAGATCGACTGGCCACGCCTGCAAAAGATTAATCCACGGCTCGTCTATTGCTCGATCACTGGCTACGGTGCCACTGGCCCGGACGCGAAGCGCCGCGCCTATGATCTGACGACGCAAGCCATGTCCGGATTGATGAGCGTGACCGGCCAGCCGGGAAATCCGCCGACCAAGGCTGGGACCCCGCTTGCCGACACTGTGTCGGGTGGTTTCGCCTTCTCCGGTATCCTCGCCGCCCTCTTCCATCGTGAACGCACGGGCGCGGGTCAGTTTGTCGATATCTCCATGGTCGATGTTTTGTTCTCGCTGATCTTCGACGAAGCGCTCGACATCTATGACGACCTCGGCATGGATTTCCAGCAGGGCAATCGGATCATGCGGTTCTCCCCCTTCAACGCCTATCCGACGCAAGACGGTTGGCTGGTGATCGGCATCGGCCACGACGCGATGTGGCGCTCCCTCTGCACCCTTATCGAGCGCGCCGACCTCGGCGATCATCCGGATTGGGGACGCATGGATTGGCGGGTCGCCCACAATGATCAAGTCGATGCGGTGCTAACCGAATGGACGCGCGATCAAACGACGGCGGGCGCCGTCGTGGAGCTCGAAGCCGCCGGCATTGTCGCCTCTCCGGTTCAAGACATCGACGATCTGCTGAGCTGGCCGCATCTCCAGGAGCGCGGCATGATCAATACGGTCGCACATCCCACCCTTGGTGAATTACCCAATCTCAAGGCGGCGGGTTTCCCGTTGAAGTTCAGTGGCGCCGAGACCGGTTACGGCGGAGTATCCGCACCCTGCGGCACCCACAACGAAGAGGTTTACGCCAATCTCCTCGACCTCAAACCAGCAGATATTGAGGCTCTCAAAGCGCGCGCGATAATTTAGCGGGAGAGCCTATCCGCCACCATGCACGACAAAGGGCGCGCCGGTGGTTCGGTGTAGTCTGCGGCGATCCTCCTCGCCGTAATCGTTGACCCCGTAATGCATGGTGCAACGATTATCCCAGACAACGAGATCGCGTTGGGACCAACGATGACGGTAGGTATAGACCGCCATTTGTGCACGTTCGTAGAGCATGCCCAGGAACGGCGCGCTTTCTTCCGCACTCCAACCCTCGATCCGGTTCACGAAGGCAGGGTTGATATAGAGGGTTTCGTATCCCGCTTCGTGGCGATGGACGACGGGATGAACAACCTCGTCGCGGTACTGTGCTTTCAAATCCTTCTTATTCGGATCGCTCTCCGCCGTCGGGTCATAATTAATCGATCCCGCTTGGCTTTTTCCCATCACGAAGGCCGTGGCGTGAACGGCTTTCAACCCACGCAGCGTCTCTTGCAACCCTGGGGTCAGGTCGTCGAAGACGGCGCGGAGCGAACTCCAAATTGTATCTGCACAGGCCTCCGGCGTCTCGAGCCCATAGAGGCTTGTCACCGCGACCGGCTCCTCGCGAAACGTCACATCGGTATGCCATGCGGCCGCGCGGGGCCCGGCATTCCCCGGCTTGTTGAGCATCAACTCAATCTTGGGATTCTCCGGCAACGGCAGTGTACTCCGCGCCGACAATTCCTGGGGATGCACATCCAATTCCCCAAAGCGCTCCATGAACGTGGCATGTTCGTCCGGCGTTAGATGTTGATCCGGAAAGACCACGACATGGCGCTCATGGAACACATCACGAATGGTCGCCCAGACCGCATCATCAACGCTTCGGCAATCGATGCCGTGTAGGCGCGCGCCGAGCCGTTTGCTTAACGGTTCCGCAAAAACTCGGTTGGATCCTGAATTGATTCCGTCCACGATTTATTCCCCAAATTTGTTTTGGCATTGTGGGAATAAGAATGGCGGAGGATTGCGTCGCTTCAATAGCGCCCACGCGAAATTTCGAGATTAGCTGGCCTTCAACTTGAAGGCATGATCGAAATAATTCATGGCCACGGCAACCAAGCGGCTACGCTGTACCAGATCACGGCGGTCGTTTGGCCGACCCTCGGCGCCGGCGATGAGCGCCGCCTCCAGCATCTTGGCGAGCGTCTCGTTGCCTGCCTGGCACGCGATCCGTTGCGCGGTCAGCACGTCGTCGATAGCGCGTCGCCGCTCGTGCCGTCTTTTGAATTCTTCGCCTGACGCCATCTGCGTCCTGCCCCCAACAGTGATTTCGTGAGTACACTATCTGCTGATGAGCTGACCTAAAACTGACTGAATTCTTTACAATTCGTTAATACCCTCGTGTATTTACAGCAATTTACCCGCCATACGATTATAGAAACCAGAGACCGCAAATTTTTCATGTGCGGTAATATGATAAGCGTACTTCACGCATGAAGCCCTTTTATGAATTCGGATAAATCTGAGATTTCCCGAAAACCGTGAACCAATTCGATGCTCCGCGCAATTTGACCTTCCGACATAGGCGCGTTCGGTGCGAGTGCACGGAACTTAGCGTCGACATCCATCCAGTCGATGCCGAGACACCCCGCCCCTTTCGGCACGAACACCGTATTGCTTACGGTCCGGCCGTCCATCGTCTCTATGCTCACGCTCGCCCCTTGTCGGTAATCTTCCAAATTGTCGATCGGCTCCGGCCCGACACGGACCTTGTCGATCAACCCATGAATGACCGGATCATCGATCTTCTCCGGGCTCGCGTGCACCCAGCCGAAGGCATGATCGCGCACTCCCGCCGCCGTGAAATAAGCCGGGCTGTGCGCCATATCAATCAAATCCTTCGGGTGCAGCGGTCCCGACAGCGCCGTCATACCCGGCCGTGAGACAGTAATCGACGCGACTTCCTCCGGCGCGATATTACCTTCGCGCGCGGCGTTGGCACCTGCTTCGCCCAGGGCGTGATAGGGATGTCCGCCCGGCACCAGCTTCAACGCCATGTCCGTCACGATGTCCCATTCCGCACCCAAACCCTCGACAATACCGGCACCGTCGCTGCCGCCATAGATTTGGCAGAACCCTCGATCTACTTCGAAGACGTTCAGCTCGCCGGTATATCCGTGCTTCGCCGCCAGCACTGCCTCGATGGCGAGCATCGTTGCGTTCCCCGCATGATACTCCCGCGCGATGCTGGTGTTCGCCGCCTTGGTCAACCCACCGATGGAGGTCGCAGTCAGCACCAAGGCGTGGGCAGTCTGCTCCGCTGTCAATCCGAAGAGGCGTGCCGCAGCACCCGTCGCCCCAAAGGTCGCGCCCATGCAACCGTGGTGGCCGCGATAATCAAAGCGCGGAATGATTGCCTCGCCGACCCGCCCAGCCGCTTCATACCCAATGACGATAGCCGCCAAGACTTCCTGACCCGTGGCACCCGTCGCTTCGCCCGCCGCCAGCGCCGTCGCGGTCAACGGAGTGCCCGCATGCACAATGTTCCGCAAATCACTATCGTCGGACGCCGCCGCGTCGCTCTGCAAGGCATTGGCGCGCGCGGCACCCACGACCGGCAGCTTCGGGCCGCTATCGAACCACACCGACGCCTCCGGCGTTCCACCCCTCGTGCGCTCGATATCACAGATAATCCGCGCCGACTCGATACCACGTCCGCACGCGGCGCTGGCGATGGTGCTGGCAATGATCATCGCCGCATGGTCGACAGCTTGGTCCGGTAGGTCGTCATAGGAGGTAGTAGCGAGAAATTCGGCCAAAGTGGTCGCGATGGTCATGACGTATCCTTCTTTAAATATAGCGGCGGCAGGTTACCGAACGGCGAACCGCACCTAGTTTTCCCCTATATAACCTGTCTCTGGACGACACGATGGAAACCATGACCGACACACCAGCACCCGTTGAGGGCTACACGCTCTACGACCCTGACGATCCGTTCGAGATGCGCTCGGGACCCTTTCATTGGCGACAAAGCGAAGAGGGCATTCACTATTTCGCGCTGCGCGCGGAGGGGCGTCACTGCAACCGCCACGAAATCGTCCACGGCGGATTGATGATGACAATGATAGACCTCGCGATGGTCGCCGCCGCGAAGGAATCCCGTGACGAACAACTGGTCACGGTGTCGCTGAATTCGGAATTCATCGACGCGGGCCGCGCCGGCGAACTAATCGAAGCAGCAGGCGAACTGGTCCGCCGCACCGGCAGCATGGCCTTCGTGCGCGGCCGCGTCTATGTGGGCGAACGCACGCTACTGTCGTCAAGTGCGGTGTTGAAACGCATGCGGGTGAAGACGAGCAAGTCGAATTAGGGCCAAGGGCGCCCAAAGAACAGCAAGACAAAACCAGGACAGGAGACGAACGCCCTGTCTACGCCGACTTTCCGATCACATCCCGCCACATCGGTTTTCGGCCGAGTTTCCTGAAGAAGTACCAAGACACTGCGTATTGTCCAATCAGCTCCGCGGTAAAATGAACCACCAATATGAAATAATTAAGTATAATTCAATATTATCTCTGAAATTTGGACTAAATAACCACTCCATTACATTATAAAAAAGGACTAATCCTATAAATAAAACACAAAATGTCATTAATACAAATAACTGTAATCCATTATACATACCTTTTTTTATAATTTTTGATAAATTTTTGATGTAATAATGATTTCCGATCTTTATTTCTTTGGCCGATTTAAATATTTTCTTAAATCGTTCAGTTTCACGATTGCCGTACCTGAACTTTTCAAAAAAGCGATACATAGCCAAACCAATAAATATAGGGGCTGTCCCAGATAACCGAGATTAGAGGTTATCATGGTATCCATGCGCAAGAGCCGTCTGAGCAGATACAGGCAGGATCGTCTGATCGAACATT
>JABJCS010000775.1 GCA_018665505.1 Alphaproteobacteria bacterium | reverse complement strand
TGCGGTGTGGCTCTCAATCCCTTCGTAGCCGGTCTCCGCGTAGACGCCTTCGCGCACGGGGCCAAAGGCTTTCAACCCGTCGCGGAGCGCTTCGATGTATTCGGGCCAAGCGATGCCCCGTAGGGCGGCGTAGTGCACGAGAATTTGACCGTTCACGCCCAGGACGTAGAGAAAGCCTAAATTGGGTTTTCGGATTGCGGCGGTTTCTTCTTCCGTCAAATCGTATGTTTCAATTAGATCATTGAAATCATTATCATATCTCCGCCGAACGTCAGGGTCTCGGTTAAGTTGATAGAGAAGTTTCTGGACGTAATAGAGGCTCATGTCCGCATGTTTGGGGATTTCGGCGAGCGGCGCAAACGGCTTGGTTACGCTTTGGAGCGTTGCCCTCATATACATCTCGGACTAGGTTTCCCCCTATGTTGGAAACACAGAATTCAAGAGAGCGTTTGCTCGATGCCGCCGACGCGCTGATGTACGAGCGCGGCTACGAAGCCGTTAGCGTTGCCGACCTGTGTGCGGCGGCTGATGCGCGCAAAGGTAGCTTCTATCATTGGTGGCCGTCGAAGCGAGATTTGGCCCTGGCAATGCTTGAGCGCGCTTGGGAGCGCAATTGCGAACGGCTGTTCGATCCCATCTTCAATAACGACGACACGGTGGTTGAGAAATTCCTGAGCTACGCGGAATTTCTGGCTGACGGTCTCGCGGCCAACCGTGACAAGACGGGCCATGTAGTCGGGTGCCGGTTTGGAAATTTCGCGGTCGAGTTGTCGACCCGCGACAAAGTGGTGCGCGAGTGCGTCGCCAATACGCTGAGCCTGATCGCCGGCATGTTCGAGACGGCGATCCGTGCCGCAATGAAACGCGGCGAACTGCCGGACAATCTCGACGCCACGGATATCGCTTGTGCCATTCTCGCGCAGATGGAGGGGCTGATGGTCATCGCCAAGGCGAATGACGATCCCGACATGCTCCGCCGCCTTGGTCGCGATTCCCTCAAGCTGATGGGGTTGGATGTGCCGGAGGCAAAGAAAAGGCGGTCCCACTAATCAGGACCGCCTCTTCCGATTTCGTCACGGGCACGTGACTTAAAGAGCTTTCAAATCCTCGATCGTCTTCTCCGCCTCCGGACGGCGCGTGTAGTCCGGATGGACATCGACCGAGCGGATAATCCCGCCTTGGTCGATCACGAACCGTCCTGGCATCGGCAGCGACCAGCTGCTGTCGCCATTATGCCCGGGTAGATCGATTCCGAATTCCGAGTACACCTCTTGCACCGGGACCGGCACGGTAAACCGCAGGCCCAGCTGGTTGGCGTAATCGTTGCCGATATCGTGGAGGAGATCGAACGAGAGATCGTTCTTGTCGATCATCGCTTGATTCTTCTCCGGAGATTGCGGCGTGAGGGCCACGACAGTGGCACCGAGAGCTTCGATTTGGTCGTTGACTGACTGCAAAGCATACAGCTCTGCATTACAGTAGGGTCACCAAACGCCGCGGAACACCGTCAAGACGACGGGTCCGGCGGCGAGCAGTTCGGATGATTCGATGGTTTCGTTGAACGCGTTGGGCAGGGCGAATCCAGGCAGGCGGTCGCCCACTTTGACCACGCCGTCCATGATGTTGGATTCGAACAACTCCTTGTTCGCGGCCCCCATAATGACCCGTTTATCTTCTGGAATGCGTTTCGCACCGGCGGCGCGAATCTCATCCAGCTTTTCGGCTAGTGACATTTTCTAACTCCAATTTAGTTGCAGACCCTGATGAGGATCGGCGTTTACTTGCTTGCTGGCACCAGTACTAGACGAGCGGTCAAATTGGGTCAAACGAGAACCTTTATGAGGTCGAATTAGATCTTCTATAGCGAATAGCCGCACGCCGCTTGCGCGAACCGACGATCGCCATAGATCGGTTCTCGCAGCCATGCGTGGGGTGCGATCAAGACGAAGGGAGTCGATATGTCCGAGCCAGCGGAAAAATCACCACTCGCGATCTTTCGCGAGCATTGCGACCGAGGCGAACTCGCCTACCAGGTCTCCGGCGGGAAAGCGTTTTTCTATCCCCGACTGACCGCGCCGGGCACCGGCAGCACCGATATCGATTGGAAGGTCAGCGACGGGCTGGGCACGGTCTACTCGACCACGACCTTGTTTCCGCGCGGTGCCGACGCTTATGACGTCTCGCTGATCGATTTGGACGAAGGCTTTCGCATGATGAGCCGGGTCGAAGGCATCGACCCGCTCGAAGTGAAGATCGGCATGCGGGTAAAGGTCCGCATGATCCCGGGCAGTGATGACGAAGCCCCCTATCCTGTATTCGACCTGGCGGAGGGCGCGTGATGAGCAAAATTCGTGGAAATGCGGCTATTGTGGGTACCGCGGAATCCGATCTCGGCGCTGTTGCACCCGATATGTCGCCCATCGATTTGATGGCGCAGGGTACGGTCCGGGCGCTCGACGATTGCGGCCTCTCCTTGAAGGACGTCGACGGCATTATGGTCGCGGCGAGCCAATCGCGGATGGCGGCCCTGTCGTTGTGTGAATATCTTGGCGTGAATCCGAAAGTATTCGATTCAACGCAGGTTGGCGGTTCGTCCTTTATGGCGCACCTAACCCACGCGCAGGCGGCCATTGAGGCGGGCCTGTGCGAGACCGTCCTGGTGGCTTACGGCAGCACCCAACGCACGGTCGGCCGCGCGACCGCCTCGTCGCGTGAGCCCAATCCCTACGAGGATCCCTACAATCCGATGATGCCGCCAAGCGCCTACGCCATGGCCGCGGCCCGCCATATGCACGAGTTCGGCACCACGCGGGAGCAAATCGCGGAAGTTGCGGTCGCGGCGCGAAAATGGGCGCAGCTCAACCCGAAATCCTTCATGACCGACGATTTGAGCGTGGAAGACGTGTTGGGTGCGCGCATGGTCAGTCACCCATTCACGGTGCGAGATTGCTGTTTGGTAACGGATGGCGGTGGTGCCATCATCTTAACCACGCCCGAGCGTGCCAAGGACCTAAAACAGAAGCCGGTCTACATCCTCGGGACCGGCGAAGCGATCACCCATGCGATGATCAGCCAGATGCCGGACCTGACGACTTCCGGCACCGCGATTTCCGGCCCCATCGCTTTCGAGCGCGCGGGGGTAACGCCATCGGATATCGATGTTCTGGCGCTCTATGACGCTTTCACGATCAACGTCATCCTGTTCCTGGAAGACCTGGGCTATTGCCAAAAGGGCGAAGGTGGTGCGTTTGTCGAAGGTGGCCGGATCGCACCCGGCGGTGAGCTGGCGGTCAACACATCCGGCGGTGGGCTTTCTTATTGCCACCCCGGCATGTACGGCTTGCTGGTCCTCATCGAAGCCGCCCGCCAAATTCAAGGTGTCTGTGGCGACCGGCAACAGGACAACGTCAATCTGACCCTGGCGCACGGCAATGGCGGCGTGTTGTCGAGTCAGTGCACGGTCATTCTGGGCAGCGAAGATACGCTCTAGGAATTAGCTGTTCTCGGCCAGCACCTGGCCTGCGAGGTATAGCGAGCCACAGATCAGGATGCGGCCGGGAGCGGCATTCTGTTGGACGATGGTCTTGATCGCTTCGGCAACTCCGACAGACGGCTCGGCGGATATTCCCACCGCCCGACCGGCTTCGGTGGCTTCCGACGATGAAAGGCTGGCCTCTTCATTAGGAATGGCCACGCCGTGTAATCCACTTGCGAGGGTAGCTAATGGGCGCAAGAAATCCGTTGGCGCTTTGCTGTTCAACATACCGAAGACGAGATGCAGCGCACTGTCTCGCCAATCTTCGGCAACGGTGGCGAGGGTCTCGCCCGCGGCGGCATTGTGGCCGCCATCAAGCCACAGCTCCCAACCAGGCGGCAGAAGATCGACGAGTTTACCGGTGGCGAGGTGTTGGGCCCGTGCCGGCCAATCGACCGTTCTCAAACCATGGGCAATCGCCGCGTCGTCAACTTTAAATCCGTCGAGATTTCCAAGACCTGCGATGGCCAAACCTGCATTGTCGATTTGGTGCGGCCCCGGCAGCGCAGGTAGCGGAAAGCGGCGGCGGCCTTGCGCGTCCTCGAATATCAGCGCGTTGTCCTCCCGAGCGCTCAGCCATTCCGCGCCGGCACGATAGAGTGCGGCGCCCCGCGTAGTGGCCGCATCTTCGATCACCTGGGCCGCTATCGGCATTTGCGGGCCCACGATGGTCGTCACGCTACGCTTTTGGATGGCTGCTTTCTCTCCAGCGATTTCTGCCAATGTGTTTCCGAGAAACTGCATATGATCCATCGAGATCGGGGTAATCGCCGTCAGCGCCGGTCGGTCGATCACGGTGGTCGCGTCGTAGCGCCCGCCAAGCCCGCATTCAAGTAATACGATATCGGCGGGCGTCTCAGCGAAGGCTTTAAAGGCCGCGGCCGTGGTGATTTCGAAATAAGTGATCTGCTCACCCTGGTTCGCGGACTCGCAAACTTCAAGCAGATCGGACAGCGCGTCTTCCTCGATCAAACTACCCGCTAATCGAATGCGCTCATTGAAATGGACGAGATGCGGCGAGGTGTAGACATGCGCTCGGTAGCCGGCCGCCTCCAGCATCGCGCGCAGGAAGGCGATGGTCGATCCTTTGCCGTTTGTTCCCGCGACATGGACGACGGGTGGCAGTTTTTCGTGTGGATTGCCGAGGCGTTCCAACAATCCTAAGACCCGGCCCAAGGATAGGTCGATCTTCTTTGGGTGGAGCCGCAGCAGACGCTCCAAAATGGCGTCACTTTTCGCCATGAATGTAATTAGGCGCTGGGTGCAGGAAGCAACTCTGCCGCTTCCTTTGCTGCCGGCCGGGGATTGTGCAGGAGGCGCACGACCCTTCCCAGGGTCTCGCGTAGTTCGGGTCGCTTCACCACGATGTCGACCATGCCGTGCTCCAACAAATATTCGGCGGTCTGGAAATTATCCGGCAGCGTCTCGCGCACGGTTTGCTCGATGACCCTGGCGCCGGCGAAGCCGATCATCGCCCCCGGTTCCGTGATGTGAACGTCACCAAGCATCGCAAAACTGGCCGAGACACCACCGGTCGTGGGATCGGTCAACAACACGATATAAGGGAGGCCCGCTTCCTTCACCATTTGCACCGCGATAACCGTGCGGGGCATTTGCATCAGCGACAATGCGCCTTCCTGCATACGAGCGCCTCCCGAAGCGGTAATGGCGATCAGCGGCGCGCGGCGTTCGACGGCGATTTCCGCCGCCCGCACCAACGCTTCGCCCACGGCGACACCCATGGAGCCGCCCATGAACGAGAAGTTCAGACCCGCGATGACAACATCGACGCTATCCAGCTTGCCGTGTGCGACGATGACGGCGTCTTGCGCGCCGGTCCTATTACGGGCGTCCTTTAGGCGGTCGGTGTATTTCTTGTCGTCGCGAAATTTAAGCGGATCGGCGAGTGCGCTCGGTAAATCGATCAATGTGTATTCGCCACCGTCGAACAGCATCTTCAGGCGTTCTGTCAGCGGGATTCGCATGTGATGGCCGCAGTTCTGACAGACATGAAGGTTTGCTTCCAAATCACGGTGGAAGATCATCTGGTCGCAGCTCGAGCATTTCGTCCACAGATTGTCCGGGACGTCCTTACGCTTGACTAGAGCTCGGATTTTCGGCCGCACGAAATTCGTGAGCCAGCTCATTTCCCGCGCACTCCGGTCCCGCGCACTCCGGCGGCTAGTTCGCTGACGAACTCCAAAACATTCCCGACCATGCCTGGTTGCGCACGACCTTCATCGTCCAATCCCGCCACGATCCGCTCGACGATGGCGGAACCGACAACCGCCGCGTCGGCGGTCTGGGCGATGGTTGCCGCCATCTCCGGTGTCTTGATTCCAAATCCGACCGCCACCGGCAGATCGGTGTGGGACTTCAAATAGTCGACTGCATTGCGCGTTGCTTCTTCAGGCACGGATGCCGTCCCCGTGATGCCAAGGATGGAGACATAGTAGACGAAGCCACTGGCATTGTTCAGTACTTTCGGCAGGCGCTGTGCGTCGGTCGTCGGCGTGGCCAGGCGAATCCAGCGGATATCGGCGTCGATCGCTGGAAGGCAAAGCTCTGAGTCTTCTTCCGGTGGCAGATCGACGATGATCAATCCGTCGACGCCCGCGGCCTTGGCGTCGCTCAGGAAGGCTTCGACACCGTATATGTAGATCGGATTGTAATAACCCATCAGGATAATCGGCGTATCATCGTCCTGTTCTCGGAAGCTACGAACTAGATACAGTGTCTTGCGTAAAGTAGCCCCGTTTTTTAACGCGCGCAGCGACGAAGCCTGGATTGCCGGGCCGTCCGCCATCGGATCGGAAAACGGCATGCCGAGTTCGATCAAGTCGGCGCCGGCGGCAGGCAATCCCAAGACGATTTCGCGCGATGTTTCCGGATCCGGGTCACCGGCGGTCAAGAAGGTCACCAAGCCACCCCGGCCTTCCGCTTTCAGCGCGGCGAATCGCCGTTCGATTCGTCCATCACCGTTCATATTTCTTGTCCCAAGGCTTCAGCAACGGTGAAGATATCTTTATCGCCCCGCCCGCACATGTTCATGCAAATGATGTGGTCCTTCGGCAGATCTCCCGCGATCTTGGCGACATAAGCCATGGCGTGCGCGGGCTCCAATGCCGGAATAATGCCTTCAAAGCGCGAACACATTTGAAACGCGTCGAGCGCTTCCCGGTCGGTCGAGGAGACATACTCGACACGCTCGATCTCCTTCAGCCAAGAATGCTCCGGCCCGATGCCCGGATAGTCGAGACCGGCGGAAATCGAATGCGCCTCCTCGATTTGGCCGTCGTCATCCATCAGGAGATACGTTCGGTTGCCGTGCAACACACCGGGTGCGCCGCCAGTCAAAGACGCGGCATGCTCGTTAGTATCGAGTCCTTTGCCCGCCGCCTCGACCCCGAACATCCGCACCGAGGCGTCGTCGAGAAAGGGATGGAACAGATCGATGGCGTTCGAGCCACCGCCGATGCAGGCGACGAGAGTGTCCGGCAAGCGGCCTTCGGCCTCTTGCATCTGTTCGCGGACTTCATCGCCGATAACCGACTGAAAATTCCTCACCATTGCCGGGTAAGGGTGCGGTCCCGCCGCCGTGCCGATGATGTAGAACGTGTCTTCCACATTTGCGACCCAATCGCGTAGCGCTTCGTTCATCGCGTCCTTGAGTGATTTCGAGCCGCTTTCGACCGGAACGACTTCCGCCCCTAATAACTTCATGCGGAATACATTCGGTTTTTGCCGCTCGATATCCTTCGCGCCCATATAGACGATGCACGGGAGATCGAAGAGCGCGCAAACTGTCGCGGTCGCGACACCATGCTGCCCGGCACCGGTCTCGGCGATGATCCGCTTTTTCCCCATGCGCTTCGCCAGCAGGATTTGCCCGATTGTATTGTTGATCTTATGGGCGCCCGTATGGTTCAGCTCGTCGCGCTTGAAGTAAATTTTCGCGCCGCCGAAATGCGCCGTCAGCCGTTCCGCTAGATAAAGCGGGCTCGGACGGCCGACGTAATGCTTCAGATACCGATCCATTTCCGCTTGATAGGAGGGATCGGCCTGCGCCGCATCATAGGCCTTCTCGACTTCGAGGATGAGCGGCATCAGGGTTTCGGCGACATAGCGACCGCCGAAAATACCAAAATGTCCCTCGTCGTCAGGGCCGCTGCGAAATGTGTTCGTCTGCTGTACCGCGGTCATGGGGCGCTGCTTTCCTGGGTTCGTTCAAATCAGAAAGCGGTCATAAACCACGGCGGGCAGCAAGTCCACAAAACCCAGCCGCCATCAACGAATATCCGAGACGGCGCGCAGGAACTCTTTAATCTTCGCTGAGTTCTTTTGACCAGGTACATCTTCGACGCCGGAGGATGTGTCGACAATTTGGGCATTGGACAATTTGACGGCATCGGCGACATTGTCCGCCCGCAATCCGCCCGCCAACATCCACGGCAGTGGCCATTTACGGTCCGACAAAATGCGCCAATCAAAACTGACCGCGTTGCCGCCCGGCAAGGCATTTTTCATGTCTTTGGGTGGCTTGGCGTCGAACATCAGCGCGTCCGCGACCCGCACATAGGCTTCGGCTTGTGCCAGGTCATCGGGTTCGGACACCTTGATGACTTTCATCACTTTCTTGCCGGTCCGGGATTTCAGATCGGCGACCCGTTCCGGTGTCTCGCTGCCATGCAGTTGCAGGATATCCAGTTTGACGACGAAGAGGGTCTTGTCGATTTGGTCGTTTTCCGGATCGACGAACAAGCCGACCTTGCGCATTTGTTCCGGCACCACGGAGGCGAGTCCCATCGCTTCCCCCGGACTGACCGAACGCGGGCTCGGCGGATAGAAGACAAGGCCGACATGACTGGCGCCGCCGGAGATCGCCGCGCGCATCGCTTCCGGATCATTGATCCCGCAGATTTTGGCGGTGACGGTCATTCTGCTTCCAACTCCCCGACAATCCGAAAGACGGCTTCGACGGGGTCATCGGCTTGTGTAATGGGGCGGCCGATCACCAAATGCGTGGCACCGTCAGCCAGGGCCTGCTTCGGTGTCGTGAACCGTTTTTGGTCGTTGGTCGCGGACCAGGAGGGGCGGATACCGGGTACAATCCGGATGAAATTATCGCCGCATGCCGCACGGACCTCAGCCGATTCTTCTGGTGAACATACAACGCCGTCGAGCCCGGAATCCTTGGTGAGGCGGGCCAATCGTATTACCTGATCGCGGGGTGGAGTTTTCTGACCCACCGCGACGAGATCATCCTCGTCCATGCTGGTGAGGACGGTGACCGCTGCTACAATGGGTTTGGCGACGTTGTGAAGGTCTGCGCCTTCCGCCGCCGCGTCCGCCGCCGCGCGCATCATCGCGCCGCCGCCGGACGCGTGCACATTGAGTATCGATGCGCCGGTCGCACTGGCTGCCCGCACCGCGCCGGCCACGGTATTCGGAATGTCGTGGAATTTCAGATCAAGGAAAACATTCACGCCCATCTCGACAATCGCCCGGACGGCGTCCGGACCGTTGGCCGCGAAAAACTCGAGCCCGAGCTTGAAGCCGCCGACCTGGCCGGAAAGCCGCCGCGCCAAGGCGCGCGCTTCCGCTGCGTCCGTCAGATCAAGGGCGACGAATATGCGCTCGGATGGTTTCATGATCGATCGGACCTCTGTATAGCAGGTTAGCGTCGGTTGTGACTCACGCGGTCGAGCTCGGCAACCGCAAAACTTAAATGATAGAGCGAGGAGGCTGGGAGCGATCCGTAAAAATTCGACCCGTCGGCTCGAATATGTTCATGCCAGTTGCCGCCGCCGCCGACAAGATGGTGGCGCAAAAGCGAGTCCAATCCTGCGTCGATCCGTGCTGCCGCCGCACGATCATCCCCGCGCTCCCGCCGGGCCAGATGCCCCTTCAAGGCTTCCGTTTGCGGCCACAAGCGCCGGCTATCTTGATGGACAGCGCCGGTAAAGGTCACTTCGTCCAAGAGGCCCCCGCTGCCCGCATCATATCCATGATCGAGCGCGAAGGCGTAAAGCTGGGCAGCGGTTTCAATAGCCCGGCGTTCATCCGTCAGAGCCGCATAGCGATGGAGCAGCCAGACCCATTCCATATGATGCCCCGGCTCGACAATCGTGCCCATCGTACCCTGCACGGGATCGAGCCCGTCGGTGAAATACTCACGCAAGGTGCCGTCGACAATAAACTTCGTCCGCGCCAAGTCGAACAGCACTTCGGCGCGTGCTAGGTAGGCGTCGTCGCCTGTTGCATCGAAGAGCGCCAAGACGGCCTCGAATAAATGCATGTGCGGGTTCTGCCGCCGAGGTCCCTCCGCGAGACCGCCACCCGCCAAAATGTTCTCCGAGTATCCGCCGGACGGGTGCGCTCGTTGGGTGTCGAGATACTCTAATGTTGCCCTTGCGGCGGACAATGCATCTTCCCGTCCAAAGGCGGCGTGCATCCATGCGGCGGCGAACAATGCAAAGGCTTGATCATATAAATCCCGGCTGTCGTCTTGTGGTGCACCGTCCCGGGCGACGCGGTGGCGCCAACCACCTTCCGGATGGGCGCCGTGAGACAGCATGAAATCGAAACCGGATGTGGCGGCGCTCGACGCTTCCGGTAGTTCACCTGCAAACACGGCAAAGACATAGCATTGCCGCGCCTGCACCATGATCCGTTTGCCTTCGTTCGTAATCGGGGTCAGGTCAAAATCGAGTTTTTCGTGAAAGCCGCCATCACGGAGATCGCACCCTTTTTCCAACCAGAGCGGCAAAGTCTCCGCGACCAACCATTCGCGGAGGCGGCTATGGTCCCACATGTTTTGCGCGCGCTACTTCGGGCCCGCGGCAATCAGTGCGCGCGGCTCGGCAGGAGGCGATGTGGTCGTTTCGGCTTGCTCGAGTTTGTGTTTAAGGTCGGCAATCTCGCGCTCTTCGTCCCGCGCTTTCCGCTCCGCGATACGCGCGCGGCTCCGTGTCTTGCCGGCGTTGATCCAGGATATAAACCCGCCACTGAAAAATCCGACGGCGAGGACGCCTAAGGCCAAAACGAATACTGGTACCGTAATTGAGCCTGGTAGCGGGATCAGCTCTAATTCGACAGGTCCCCTATTGGAGATCGCGAATAATACCGCGAGGATCATCAAAGGTGCTGCGACGAACCAATAAAGATATTTCATCTAAGATTTGAGGCTCAAGAAGCCTTGTCGTTGATCAGGTCGCGAAGTTGCTTTCCGGTTTTAAAGAACGGTACCGCTTTGCGGTCGACACTCACCGTCGCGCCTGTTCGCGGGTTCCGACCGGTCCGGGCATCGCGGTGTTTTACGGAGAACGCACCGAACCCGCGTAACTCCACTCGGTCGCCCTGTTCCAGGGCCGTCGTGATTTCTTCGAATACCGCAGAAACGATCCGCTCGACATCGCGCTGATACAAATGTGGATTGAGCTCGGCAATGCGTTGGATCAATTGTGACTTGGTCATACTGCCACCCCGGCGTTTCTTCCCCTGAGACCTGCAGTCTAGATACGACCTCCATATGGGCCGCTTTTTGTTCCGTAAAACCGCAAGCTGGCCAAAGCTTGCCAGAGGTAGGTAGGCCCGTCAAGCGGTAACCCACTAGAAAGAAAGGCTTTTGCTGTCGGTTTTCCCGCGCGCTCAAAAGCGAAGGGCGACGCATGGCGCCGCCCT
>JABJCS010000774.1 GCA_018665505.1 Alphaproteobacteria bacterium | reverse complement strand
CGCACGGTGAACTGATCCGATACGAAACGTTTGGCGACATAGAGTAGGAATTCAATATTGCTTTGCCCGGCAATGACGGCACGTCGCGTCAGTGATTCGCTCAAATTCCCACCCTCATTTTTCTTTCTCCATGATAGACCGATTGGACGGTGTTGAAAATCATGCGGCTCGTTGACCGTCGCGGCTTTCCGTGTAGGATGCAGCGGAGCCGCTTCAGCGGCAATTCGGGGCACTTTCGAATAATAGCAACTTGGCCGACGGAGACTTAGGGATGACGGATTCGCAACCGCTTATGAAGGGCAAACGAGGCCTCATAATGGGTGTCGCGAATGACCGTTCGATAGCCTGGGGAATCGCCAAGACACTGGCCGCGCATGGCGCGGAACTTGCGTTTACGTATCAGGCGGACGTCCTGGAGCGGCGGGTGCGCCCGCTCGCGGAGTCGCTCGGGCCGACGCTGCTCATGCAATGCGACGTGACGGATGACGCCAGTCTTGATGCGACCTTCACGGAATTGAAGAAATCTTGGGATTCGATTGATTTTGTCGTTCATGCCATCGCCTTTTCCGACAAGAACGAGTTGACCGGCAAATATCTCGACACCAGCCGCTCGAACTTTGCCGTGACTATGGATATCTCATGCTATTCCTTCACGGCAGTCGCGCAGCGCGCGGCCGAGATGATGTCCGATGGCGGTAGCATGGTGACGTTGACTTATTACGGCGCCGAACGGGTGATGCCGCACTACAATGTCATGGGAGTGGCCAAGGCCGCGCTGGAGGCGAGCGTGCGATATTTGGCAGTGGATCTCGGCGACCGGGACATTCGGGTGAATGCGATTTCCGCTGGGCCGATTAAGACATTGGCAGCGTCCGGGATCGGCGATTTTCGTTATATCCTGAAATGGAATGAATTGAACTCGCCCTTGCGGCGCAATGTCAGCCTCGACGAAGTCGGTGGCGCCGGGCTTTATCTCTTGAGTGATCTCGGCTCAGGTGTGACCGGTGAAGTGCACCATGTGGATTGTGGTTATCACACAGTCGGCATGGTTGCGGTGGACGCGGCGGAAGAGGTCGGTAAATTGCTCTCCAGCATAAAACCCAAAACCTAAGTAGCCGCCATGTCGCATAACGGCTTCGGCCATCTGTTCCGCTTTACGACTTGGGGCGAAAGTCACGGCCCGGCGATTGGTTGTGTGGTCGATGGCGTACCTCCGCATCTGCCCCTATCTGAGGCCGATATCCAGATCTTTCTGGATAAGAGACGGCCGGGCCAGTCGCGCCACACGACTCAACGGCGCGAGCCCGATGAGGTGAAAATACTGTCCGGCGTGTTCGACGGTGTGACAACCGGAACGGCATTGAGCTTGATGATCGAGAATGTCGATCAGCGCTCCCGCGATTACTCAGAAATTATGGACAAGTTTCGGCCCGGTCACGCGGATTTCACCTACTGGAACAAATACGGCATTCGCGATTATCGAGGCGGTGGGCGATCTTCCGCGCGTGAGACGGCGATGCGCGTGGCCGCGGGCGCGGTCGCCCGTAAAATTCTTGGTGACGGAGTTACGATCCGCGGCGCTCTGGTGCAGATTGGCGACCGGAAAGTCGATCGCAATGCCTGGAATTGGGAGGAGACCGGAAACAATGATTTTTGGTGCCCCGATGCCAGTACGGCGAAGGATTGGGAAGCCATGATGGATGCGGCCCGCAAATCCGGCAGCTCTCTCGGTGCGGTCATAGAGCTCGTTGCGTCGGGCATGCCCGTCGGGCTTGGCGCGCCGGTCTACGGCAAGCTCGACGCCGACCTCGCGTCCGCCATGATGAGCATCAATGCGGTGAAAGGTGTTGAGATCGGTGCGGGTTTCGGTGCGGTTGAAATATCGGGCGAAGAAAATGCCGACGAAATGCGGATGGGTAATAACGGTGAAGTTGAGTTCCTCTCGAACAGCGCCGGCGGTGTATTGGGTGGTATTTCGACGGGCCAAGACCTGGTCGTTCGTTTTGCCGTGAAGCCCACCAGCTCGATCCTGACGCCGCGGCGTACCGTGACCAAGAATGGAGAGAACACGGAAATTTCGACGAAGGGCCGCCACGATCCGTGTGTCGGTATTCGCGCTGTGCCCGTCGGCGAGGCCATGATGGCCTGTGTTCTGGCGGATCATTTGATGCGTCATAAGGCGCAATGCGGAGACGGTTGATGAGCGAGCATCAAGCATCGATCGATGCGGCGATGGCGGTGCTGGCCGATTTTATGTCGTCGTTGAACGCCAGCGACGAGGCCGGTGTAAACCGATCTTTTAATTTCCCCCATGTTCGGTTCGCCGGCGGCGGGGACGTTAAAATTTTCCCGGAACCAGGCGACTACAAACTCTCATATTTTCGCGAGCGCACGGAAGCAGACGGCTGGCATCGCAGTGATTGGGACCGTCGGGAGGTAATCCATTCCGGGCCCAACAAAGTTCATTTCGATACACAGTTTTCGCGGTATCGCGCGGATGGATCAGTAAAAGGGTCCTATACCTCGATCTACATCACGACACTTGTCGATGGTAAATGGGGCATTCAAGCGCGTTCGAGCTACGCCCTCTAAATTCTCAGTTCTTCAGGAACGAACCTCGGATCACATCTTTCATCGCGCCGTCGAGGACGCTCGTTGAGACAGTATCACCGGCGCGCGGCGCCCGAGCTGTGGTCGATTTTTTGGATGTGCGTTTCTTGGAAGCGGCAGGTTTCTTGGTCTTCGCGGCTTTTTTCGCCATAAGAATTCTACTCCGTTGCTCGCTGACTAACACATGTGTGTAAATTTCTACTCTCAGGTAACACGTACGGGGTAAGACAGAAACCCTCGAAACCGGGCGCGTCCACCTCGTGTATAAAGTCCATCCTGAGAAAGCTTCGGGAATCGTTCGACCAAGCGCTTTATCGCGATCCGGCCCTCAAGGCGCGCCAGACTCATGCCCGCACAGGCATGGGCCCCAGTGGCAAAGGCGAGGTGCCGGTTCGGACGGCGTTCGATATCCAGGCGTTCGGGGTCAGGGAATTGCGCCGGGTCACGATTGGCGGCACCGATGCACAGGTGGATATAGGTGCCCTCCGACATCTCGACCCCGCCGACGATCGTATCACGGGTAACGCGCCGGTTGCCGAGTTGGTTC
The DNA here is from genome assembly GCA_018665505.1 of Alphaproteobacteria bacterium. Next base: position 2,415 of record JABJCS010000774.1, on the reverse strand, counting down.
GAGCTCTCGAAGCGTAGAAATTCTTCGACCGCAGTGTCGATCAATTCCGGATCTGCCTTTAGTTTACCGAATGCATCCGGATTATCGAAAAGCGCGGAGACGCCGTTGCCAATCAGGTTCGTCGTTGTCTCATGGCCTGCGTTCAGAATGAAGATGCAGTTCTGGATCAACTCCACGTCGCTCAGCTTGTCGCCATCGGGCGAGCCCGCGATCAAGCGCGCCATCACGTCGTCCGCGTATTGGTCCGGGTTCTTTCTGCGGTCGTCGATGAGATTGGCGAGGTAGTCGGCGAATGTTGCTACAGCATTATTGCCGCGTTCCAGGACCTCCGGTGGCGTGACCGGCTCCAACGCGCCCAGTATGGCAAGCGACCAATCTCGCAACGGCCCCCTGTCCGAGTGCGGTATACCCAGCATATTGCCGACAACTTCTACCGGGATGGCCGACGCGTAATCCGAGATTAGGTCGAAATATCCTTTCTCTTCGGCCGCGTCGAGCAGACGTTCGATAAGCGCCACCAGGTCGGGCTCGAGCTCCCGTAAGGCGCGCGGTGTGAAGGCCGGTGAGAGCAGGCTCCGCACGCGCGTGTGTAATGGCGGATCGTTGAAGACGAGACTCGTTGTATGATGCTGATAGAGGGGGCTGTCCGTCCCATATTTCGGCCCGAACTCCCGCGTCTTATCGGAACTGAATTCTGTTCCTTTGTAGACCTCGGCCAGATCGTCATAGCGGGTTAGGAAGTAGCTTCCGTCCGGGCAGCGATGAACCGGGTCCAACTCGCGGAGGAGCTTATAGGTGGGGTAGGGGTCGTCGAGGAAATTTGCATGAAGTGACAATGGATCGAAGGCGGCGACCTTTTCCGCGTTCGAACGCGGATCATCCATATTGCCGCCCCAGGGGGTGATGCCGTCAATCATTCCTCATTTCCGATTCCGGCTAGTTGCGCAGTTCCCTCACCCTAGCCCTCTCCCACACGGGGAGAGGAAATTCTATCTAGCTGCTCGGTAACGTCCCCTCTCCCCTCGTGGGAGAGGGGGCTTTCTTTACTCCGCCGCGTCTTTCACCGCCGCTGCCGCCTCCCGCTCCGCGAGCTTGGTGAAGCCGTCGCGTGTTTGCGGCAGTTTTTTGCCGAGGATACGCGTCGCTACCACGGTGCGGAGAATCTGTGCGGTGCCGCCGCCGATCGAGAACATCCGGCCGTCGCGGCAGAAACGCTCCATCGGGCGTCGTCGGGAATATCCGGTCGCACCGAATAATTGCAGAGCATCGTTCGTCACCTTCAGAGCCATATCGGCAGCAACGATCTTTGCCTTCGCTGCCTCTGTCGCGTCGGGGAAGCCGTCGCCCGCGCTGGCGGCAGCGCGGTAGAGCATTAGCTGTGCGCAGTCGATCTGGATCGCCATGTCGGCCAGCATCCATTGCAGGCCCTGAAACTCATAAATTGGACGTCCGAACTGCTCGCGTTCCTGCACGTATTCCAGCGCATGTTGGTAGGCACCCTGTGCGATGCCGAGCGCCATCGTGCCCGCGCCAACGCGCTGTGAGTTATAGGCGTCCATCAGGTCGGCGAAGCCCTTGCGCAATCCACGTGGTGGCATCACCAGCGCATCCTCGTCGACTTCCATGTCCTGCATGATCACTTCGGCTTCGGGTATGCCGCGCAAGCCCATGGTGGGCTCGCGGTTGCCGATGCTGAGGCCAGGTGTCACGTCCCGCACACCGAGGAATCCGCCAATGCCTTGCTCCTCGCCGCTCTCGTCGAAGACGCGGGCAAAGATGAGGTGTAATCGGGACGCCCCGGCACCGGTAATCCAGTGCTTCTTACCGTTCAGGATGTATTTGTCGCCCTTTTTGTCGGCGCGCGTCGTCATCTCGGTCGCGGCACTGCCGGCGTCGGGCTCGGTAATGCAGATCGCGGGCTTATCGCCGTCCAGGACGAACTCTGCCGCCATCTTTTTTTGTTCCTCGGTACCGTATTTCATCACTGTTGAAATCGCGCCCATATTGCTCTCGACCACGATCCGTCCCGTGACACCGCAGACTTGCGCCATTTGCTCGATGACGAGGGTCGCATCGAAGAAAGTTCGGCCCTGGCCGCCATAGGCTTTCGGAATGGTCATGCCCATGAAGCCGCCGTTCTTCAGGTCTTCGACGTTATTCCAGGGATATTGCTCGCTGCGGTCGATCTCGGCGGCGCGGTCTTCGAATTTACCGTACGCGAGTTCACGGGCGCGGGCTTGTAGATCTTTTTGGTCGGATGTCAGTTGAAAATCCATCGCGAGGCTCCTGTTTCGACTTTTCGGGAGTATGTCCCGGACGCTCTTTTCAGACAAGTTCTCGACTTCGTCTGAAGCAAGCTATGTTATTTTTAAGCGGCTTTATTGCAGCAAGAGGAAGGGCCCGACGGTGCCCGAT
>JABJCS010000773.1 GCA_018665505.1 Alphaproteobacteria bacterium | reverse complement strand
GAAAAGCGATCGCTTCTTCGTCGCTGCCGATTGCCATCCCCAGACCATCGCTGTTCTGCGGACTCGCGCGGCACCTCTCAGTATCGAGTTGGTGGTGGGCGACCCGTTTGCAGACTTGGACTCCTCCAATGTTTATGCTGCGTTACTGCAGTATCCGTCGAGCGATGGCGAAGTTCACGACTACCAAAAACTATCGAATGACTTGCATGGGGCGGGCGCCTTGCTTGTCGTCGCCACTGACCTGTTGGCGTTGACCTTATTGACGCCGCCTGGCGAATGGGGGGCGGATATCGCGGTCGGCAGCGCACAGCGTTTCGGTGTACCCCTTGGTTTCGGCGGGCCACACGCGGCATTTTTCGCGACTTCGGATGCCCATAAGCGGGCGATGCCGGGCCGCCTCGTCGGCGTGTCGGTCGACACTGCCGGCCGCCCGGCCTTGCGACTTGCCCTGCAGACGCGCGAGCAACATATCCGGCGAGAGAAAGCGACCAGCAACATTTGTACGGCGCAGGTCCTATTGGCGGTGATGGCAGGTTGTTATGCGGTCTATCACGGGCCGGAGCGCCTTCGCACGATTGCGGAACGCGTGCATCGGATGACGTCGATCCTGGCTTCGGGGTTGTCGCAAGCAGGGGTCGAGATTAAGAACGAGTACTATTTCGATACTTTGACCCTTGGTGTGGACGCGGCGGGCCCGATCCACGAGCGGGCCCGTGCCGCTGGATATAATCTGCGGCAGATCGACGAGAATCATGTGGGTGTGTCGCTCGACGAAAGCACGACGCGCGCCGATATTGCGGCGTTGTGGTCGATCTTCGAGACAGGGAAAGACGTCTCCGACATTGCATCGCTCGACGGCGAACAGGCGAGTGGTCTGCCATCCGAGTTACGCCGCGCGTCAGGGTATTTGGAGCATCCGGTCTTTCATCAACGTCATTCCGAGACGGAAATGCTGCGGTATCTGCGCCAACTACAGCAAAAGGATATCGCGCTCGACCGTTCGATGATCCCGCTCGGTTCCTGTACCATGAAGCTGAACTCGACGACGGAAATGATCCCGGTGACATGGCCGGAATTCGCGAATGTCCATCCCTTTGTGCCCTTGGATCAAGCCGAAGGCTTTATCCGGCTGACAAAGGGGTTGGAGGATATGCTGTGCAAAATCACCGGCTTTGATGCGGTCTCCCTGCAGCCGAATGCGGGCTCGCAAGGGGAATATGCGGGGTTGCTGGCGATCCGGGGCTATCATGAAAGCCGGGGTGAGAAAGACCGGGACATCTGCCTGATACCGAGCTCCGCTCATGGTACCAATCCGGCAAGCGCCGTGATGGCCGGCATGCGGGTCGTGGTGGTCGGTTGCGATGAGAACGGCAATATTGATGTCGATGACTTGGCCGCAAAGGCAGCGGAACATACCGTCTCGCTGGCTGCGTTGATGGTGACATATCCATCGACCCACGGCGTGTTTGAGGAAAGCATCGTTGATATCTGCGATATCGTGCACCGCCATGGCGGACAAGTGTATATGGATGGTGCGAATTTGAACGCCTTGGTGGGTGTCGCACGGCCGGGAGATTTCGGTCCGGATGTGGCGCATCTCAATTTGCATAAGACCTTCTGCATACCCCATGGCGGCGGCGGCCCCGGCGTAGGGCCGATCGGCGTGCGCGCTCATTTGACGGCCTTTCTGCCGGGCCATTCGCACCTCGAGGGTGCCGCGGCCGACAGTAGTCCGGTTTCGGCAGCGCCGTGGGGCAGTGCCGGTATTTTGGCGATCTCCTGGGCCTATATCGCGCTGATGGGGGCGAATGGGTTAAAGCGCGCGACCGAAATCGCAATCCTAAACGCCAATTACATGGCGCAGCGGCTCGAGCCGCATTTTCCCGTCCTCTACAAAGGGGCCAACGGACTCGTGGCCCATGAATGTATTATCGATGTCAGGCCGCTTAAGGACGCGGCCGATGTCAGTGTCGAGGATATCGCCAAACGGCTGATGGATTATGGGTTTCATGCGCCAACCATGTCGTGGCCGGTGGCCGGGACTTTGATGATCGAGCCGACTGAAAGCGAATCGAAGGCAGAGCTCGACCGGTTCTGCGATGCGATGATCTCGATTCGCGAGGAAGTACGGCGGATTGAATCCGGAGACTATGACCAGGAGAACAATCCCCTATCGAACGCTCCCCATACTGTTGATGACGTGATGGGTGATTGGGAACGTTCATACGACAGAGAGGTGGCCACATATCCGGTCCATTCGCTGCGCGACGATAAGTACTGGCCGCCAGTGAACCGGATCGATCAAGTCTATGGGGATCGCCACCTAGTCTGTTCCTGCCCGCCGCTTGATGCGTACTTGGACGCGGCAGAATAGACTTAGAAAATATTTTCTTCGTCGCCGACCAGGTTGGTCCGTGCGGACATATTGCTCCGCAAGGCCCGGCGATTGATGAGCTTCGTCTG
>JABJCS010000772.1 GCA_018665505.1 Alphaproteobacteria bacterium | reverse complement strand
GTCTACAATGAAATGCTGCGCCGCTGTCCGGATTTGTTGGGCGAGCTGTTCAAGCCGATACACCGCGACCGGCGCGGCGAAATTCCGGAAGGGATGAAACCCTGGTGGACGATGCCGGTCTATCAATGGCATGCGGGATATCTAAACAGTCATTTCAATTACAATTTCATCCTTGCGACGGAACGGTTCGAGGAACTGCCGCCGATGAGCGACGCGCTGCGGGACGCCTTTCGCACAATGATGGAGATTTGCGAGGAAGTGCATCTGTCTATCGACTATCAGGGGGGCGATATCGGTTTGGTGAATAATCATGGGATTTTTCATGCGCGCGGCGACTACGAGGAATGGCCGGAAGCCGACCGCCGCCGCTACCTGTTGCGCCTGTGGCTGTGCCCACCGAATGGACGGCCTTTGCCGGAGAGCTATGCTCAGAGATACGGCAGCGTCACGCCCGGCGACCGGGGTGGTATCGTTTGTCCCGCGACTGAGTTCAAAGCGCCGCTGGAGCCGATCTAGATAAGACGAGGGAGAGGGTGATGAAATACGGATTGCATGTGGGATTGCGCGGCGCCGCCTTGGACCCCGATGGATTGGTGGCGATTGCCCATAAGGTTGAGGCTCTGGGGTTCGAGCATTTGGGTTTCAGCGACCACCTCGTGATCGCGAATAAAGTCGAATCGCCTTATCCTTATACGAAATCGCGAGTTTGGTTTGCCCAGGACAGCGGTGATTGTCTCGACCAACTAACCGCTCTGGCTTTCGTCGCGGCGGCGACGACGAAGTTGCGACTGTTGACCTCGGTGATGGTGATCCCGCATCGCCCGCCCATGCTGACGGCGAAAATGTTGGCGACGGCGGATATTCTGTCGAAAGGCCGCGTGACGGTCGGTGTTGGTGTTGGTTGGTCGGAGGAGGAGATTTCGCTGCTTGGCGCACCGACATTTAAAGGGCGCGGCAAGCTCGCTGACGAGACGCTCGCCGCAATGCGTATCTTATGGACTGAGGCATCGCCGGAATTCGACGGTGAGTACATCTCGTTCAAGGGTTTAAAGTTCGAGCCGAAGCCGGTGCAAAAACCGCATCCGCCGGTTTGGGTCGGCGGCGAAACCAAGCCCGCGCGCCGTAGGGCCGGGCAGGTCGGCGATGGTTGGTATCCGGTCGGCAACAATCCGACATCGCCGTATGATACGGTCGCTCGCTTTTCCAAAGGTCTGGCGGATATGCGAGGATATGCGGAAATGGCGGATCGCGATCCCAGTTCGATTGAAATCGGATTGAATGTAATTTGGTTCAGAATGGATGAGATTTATGAGAACGAGGACGGCGATCGGATGCCGTTCACAGGGAGCGACGCCGCGATCATTGACGATATCGGCGCTTACGAAACGGCGGGGCTGAACCACCTGGTCATCAATTTGGAAGGCGATGACCTGCAGCTGTCCTTGGACCGGCTTGATGCCTTTGCCGAAAGAATCATGACTAAAACCTAGGGAGAAAGCGAAATGACTGTCGAACATCTCAATTCCGGAGAAATCCTAAGCCAAGCGACAATTTATAACGGTGTCGTGAATGTGTGTGGTCTGACCGCCGATGATCGGTCGCTTGACGCCAAGGGGCAGACGGAGGAAATCCTCGCGAAGATCGATGACCGCCTCGCCTCCTGCGGGACCGATAAGTCGAAGCTCCTGATGGCGACGATCTATCTGACCAACATGGACGACAAGTCAGGTATGAACGAGGCCTGGACCGCGTGGTTGGGTGATTTGGAGCGCCCGGCGCGGGCTTGCGTCGGTACCGCACTCGGCTCTGCCGATACGTTGGTGGAGATTGTGGTCAGTGCCGCGAAATAACGCAGCTATTCCATATTGCTGAGCGACCCTGCTTTTTTGCGCAGGCGCTCAGCCTCGTCGCTGATCGATCTCACACGGCCCATCATGCATTGCATCATTGATTTGATGATTGGGTCGGTGTTGTCGAGACGGCGGTCGAATTCCTGTTTGCTAACCGCGAGGCAGATCGACTCTGAGTCCGATTTTGCCGACGCCGCGCGTCGAACAACGCCATCTCTCCGAAGATGTCGCCTTTGTAGAGGATCGCGAGGCGTAACGGTGCTTCGCTGCGCAAGTTCTTGTAGATACCGATTTCCCCTTGCATCACCATATAGGCGTAGTCGCCGGGGCCACCCTCTTCAAAAATGACCTCACCTTCTCGAAAGACATGTTTCTTGATCTTGCCGCCCGACATCGCTTGTTATCCTGAATGCAGCTTGTGATCGGTAAGTTTTGCGTTATTTCACGATCAAATCAATGCCAAGCTGAAACGCCATAGGCATCGAACGGTCGATGCGGTATCGTGTCGAAAATTTGGACGGGAGAGGACGATATGGACAAGCGCACCCTTGAAGTAAACGGTCGGAACTACGGTTGGCCAGAGACGCCAGTCGTTGTCGTCTGCATTGACGGATCCGAGCCCGATTACATGGACCGCGCGATCGAAGACGGCCACATGCCGTGGCTTGCGAAGGTTCGCCCTGTGGGCACCGACCGAGTCGCGGATTGCGTCGTGCCGACCTTCACCAATCCGAACAATTTATCCATCGTCACCGGCCAGCCGCCGTCCGTACACGGTATTGCGGGTAATTTCTTCTGGAATCCGGAGACCGACGAGGAAGTGATGATGAACGACCCGAAATTTCTGCGCTGCGGCACGATCCTCGCCGCCTTCGCGGAGGCCGGGGCTAATGTCACGGTCATCACGGCGAAGGACAAATTGCGACGGCAGCTGGGCCACGGAATGCAGTTTGGCGCGGATGGCGGTATTTGCTTTTCTTCCGAACATGCGGATCAGGTGAGCCTTTCTGAGAATGGTATCGAGAATGTGCTCGATTTGGTGAACATGCCGGTGCCCGATGTCTACAGTGCCGAGCTGTCCGAGTTCGTCTTCGCCGCGGGCGTGGCGCTTATGGAGCGTGATCGACCGGATATCATGTATCTCTCGACGACGGATTACATTCAACACAAGCACGCGCCGGGAAGTGACGGGGCGAATTCTTTCTACGCCATGATGGATGGCTACTGGGCGAAGCTTGACGCGATGGGCTGTATCATCGTGTTAACCGCCGATCACGGGATGAATGCAAAGCATGACCCGGCGACGGGAGAGCCCAATGTCGTCTACTTGCAGTCGTTGCTGGATGAATGGGTCGGCCCGGAGAAGACCCGTGTCATCTTGCCGATCACCGATCCTTATGTGGTGCATCACGGCGCCCTCGGCTCATACGCAACGATTTATTTGCGCGGTGCCGACGGCGCGGATGTGGCAAAGCGCCTTGCGGGGGTCGATGGCGTGCTCGAAGTCCACACCAACGCCGAAGCCTGCGCACGCTTTGAATTGCCGTCCGACCGGGTCGGCGATTTGGTCGTCATCGGAGAGCGGGATGTCAGTCTCGGGACCAGCGTGGAACGTCACGATCTGACCGGCCTGACAGAGCCGCTCCGCACCCATGGCGGTGTGACCGAACAAAAGGTGCCGCTGATCATGAATCGAGCTGCGCCCAGTCTGTCGGCAGGCGAAGGCACACGCAATTTCGACGCTTTCGATTTGGCGCTCAATCATGCGGCCGATGCTGCCGGTCGGGTCGCGGCGGAATAAGCGCGCCTATTCTTTGATGTAGCCTTCTTGCTTGAGGCGCGCGCGCCAGGTCCGCCGTAAGTCCCGGTCCATTTTCTGGATCCATTCTTGACCCAGATAGAGACTCTGTTGCATGAGCATCGGGATGATGTTGAGCATCTTTTTACCAGTGGCGGTCGAATAGAAATTATTCAGCTCGGCGATCTCGTCCGGGGTCAGGTGCTGCAGATACAGTTGTGCATTCGAGGCTATTAAATCAGCGGAGGCGCTGCGGAATGCGTCGGCCAATTCCTCGTGTAGGATTGCGTAGGCCTCTTCCGGTAAATTCGGGACCGAGCTTCGCATTGTCGGTATCGTGCGCTCGGCCATCATCGCGAACAGATCGTCGCCCATGTTGTCAATTTGCAAATGCGTCAACAAGCGCAGAACGGCCTCGACATTTTGCTCGTTCTGCGCCGGTGCGCTCCGGCTCTGATGGAGGACGGGCAAGCTAAATGTAAGTCCTAGTAGAAGCGTGAGTACGAAGGTTAGGCGTGATTGCATGTCCGATACCTTTAGGAGGGAAACGATGCCGTGCTGAAACTTTGCCATGAGGCAGGCCGTTTGCGGAAGAGAATAGCGTCTGGGTATTTTGTTGTGTTTCAGATTTGTTAGAATAACGTGGAATGACACAGACCGGTAACAAACCCGGTCTAAATAATGACCCGAGCAAATTTGAACTTGGAACATAGGGAGTGGTTTGATGAAAACGACCGTGTTTGCCTTTTTGGCGGCGTTTGTGCTGGCGATTGGTTTTGGATCGGGCGATGCCCGGGCCGAGGATTGCCCGCGGGGTTTCCTCTATAAGGGCTATTGCGACTACGACAATGATCTCGTTGCTGATCTGCCGCAGGACGAGAGTAAATGGGTCGATCCCAGCACCATTATCTTCTCGTATACGCCGGTCGAAGATCCGGCCGTCTACGCCAAGGTATGGGATGGATTTGTCCAACACATGTCGAAAGTTACCGGCAAAAAAGTCGTTTTCTTCCCCGTTCAATCTTACGCCGCGCAGTATGAGGCCATGCGCTCCGGCCGTCTGCATGTGGCGGGTGTGAACACGGGCGGTAATCCGGTCGCGGTTGCGTGTGCGGGCTTCGTGCCTTTCGCGATGATGGCATCGAAGGACGGTTCGTTTGGCTATGAGATGGAAATCATCGTTCCGGCTGACAGCAAAATGAAATCTCCGTCCGACATCAAGGGCGGTACGCTGACCTTCACGTCCAAGACGTCGAATTCCGGTTTCAAAGCGCCTTCCGCCTTGCTCAAGTCCGAGTTTGGCCTCGTGTCGGGTACGGACTTCAAGCCGGCCTATTCGGGCAAGCACGACAACTCGATCATGGGCGTCGCCAATAAGGATTACGCGGTGGCCTCGATCGCGAACTCGGTCCTAAAGCGCATGATTACGCGGAAGGTCGTCGATGCATCTCAAATCCGTTCGATCTATCGCTCGCAAACCTTCCCGACGACCGGTTACGGGCATGCCCATAACCTGCACCCGACGGTGGTCGCGAAGATTAAGCAAGCGTTCTTCTCCTTCAAATGGGAAGGCTCCGATCTGAAGAAGGAGTTTAAGAAGGAAGACCGCTTCATCGCGATTGACCACAAGCACGATTGGGACGTCATCCGGAAGATCGACGCGGCCAACGGTGTGAAGTACGACTGCAAGTGATCGGTCGCGGTCACGTGGCGAGAGGCGTGTAATGCTGAAACTTGAGGGTCTGGTAAAGCAATACCGGACCGGTGATCGCGCCCTCAAAGGCGTGACCCTGGAAGTTCCGGACGGTCAGGTCATGGCATTGATCGGACCGTCGGGGGCGGGCAAGAGCACGCTCATTCGTTGCGTCAACCGGCTTGTCGAACCAACTTCGGGCAAGGTCTTTCTGGGTGACCAGGAATTAACCTCGCTCGGAGCTGGGAGACTTCGCCGGGCGCGCCGTCAGATGGGCATGATTTTTCAGGAATATGCCCTGGTCGAGCGCCTGACCGTAATGGAGAACGTGCTCTCCGGGCGGCTCGGCTATGTCGGGTTCTGGCGCAGCTTTCTGCGCAAGTTCCCGCAATCCGATATCGATGAAGCGTTTCGCTTGCTGGAACGCGTCGGCCTCGACGATATGGTCGACAAACGGGCGGACGAACTTTCCGGCGGGCAGCGACAGCGCGTCGGCATCGCCCGCGCGTTGATCCAGAATCCACAATTGCTGCTGGTCGACGAGCCGACCGCGAGCCTCGATCCCAAGACATCGCGGCAAATCATGCGCTTGGTGTGTGAGTTGTGCGAGGAGCGGGGCCTATCGGCGGTGATCAATATTCACGACGTTCTATTGGCGCAGATGTTCGCGCAAAGGATCGTCGGACTGCGCCTTGGCGAAGTCGTATATGACGGCGCGCCCGATGGACTGACGGCCGATGTCTTGACCGAAATCTACGGTGAGGAAGATTGGTCGCAGACCATACAAAAAGACGACGAATCCGATGAGAACACGGCGGAACTATCTAAGGACCTGCCGGTCACGGATGCCGCTAAACCAGCGGCTGGTCTGACCACATGACCGATTTGTCCTTGCGCCGGACTTGGCGGCGACCGCCCTTTATCCAAAACCCTATATTACGGTGGGGCCTCCTGTTGGGCGGCGCGCTTTATCTGGCGGCTGCGTTGGGGACGACGGAGGTTAATTGGGTGCGGGTCTGGGAGGGATTGCCCCGAGGGCAGCGTTTCATCGCTGGGTTCTTTCCACCGGATTTCATCTCGCGCTGGGATGCGATTTCCGATGGCGTGCTGGAGAGTCTTTGGATGGCGGTGACGTCGACGGTCGCTGGTATCATCATCTCCGTCCCGATCGCATTGGGTGCGGCGCGCAATATCGCACCATTGCCGGTCTATTATTTTTGCCGGGCGGTTATCGCAACCTCGCGGAGCTTCCAAGAAGTCATTCTCGCGATCTTTTTCGTCAAACTTTTCGGCTTCGGCCCCTTCGCCGGATTCGTGACCTTAACCGTCGCGACGGTTGGCTTCTTTGCCAAACTCCTGGCGGAAGACATCGAGGATATGGACGCGAGTCAGGCAGAAGCGGTCAGAGCGACCGGTGGTTCTTGGTTTCAATGGTTAAACTACGGTATTCAGCCCCAGGTCATGCCGCGGTTTATTGGTCTCTCGCTCTACCGTCTGGACATCAACTTTCGAGAATCGGCGATTGTCGGCATCGTCGGCGGCGGCGGGATCGGCGCTACGTTAAACACGGCATTCGACCGCTATGAATTCGATTCCGCGGCGGCAATTCTGTTGGTTATCATCGGCATCGTCATGATGGTCGAATACTCGTCGGGCTACGTCCGACGGATGGTGCAATAACATGGTGGAGCAGGACGCAGGCGGCTCGAAGGTTTGGCAGCGCCGGACGCCACGCAAACAATTGGCGATTTGGGCCGGATGGCTCCTCGGGACCGCAATCTTCGTCTATTGCTTCCAGCTCATCTCCGAGAAAACCATTTGGGCTTTTGTCATCGATGCGCCGGCTCAAGCAATGGATCTCGGCAATCGGATGTTCCCGCCCGAATGGGAGTATATGAGTGAGCTCTGGTGGCCGTTATGGGACACGATCAACATCGCGACTTTGGGGACGGGTATTGCTCTTGTAGTTGCGGTGCCGGTTGCCTTTCTCGCCGCCCGTAACACGACTCCGAGTGTCACTTTCGTTCGGCCCATCGCATTGTTCGTTATCGTCTCCAGCCGTTCCATCAACTCGTTGATCTGGGCATTGCTGTTGGTGGCGATTGTTGGGCCCGGTGTCTTCGCGGGTATTTTGGCGATCGCCCTGCGGTCAATCGGGTTTTGCGCCAAACTCCTGTATGAGGCCATTGAGGAAATAGACGAGAACCAGGTTGAGGCGGTCTCGGCGACTGGTGCCAGCCGAGCGCAAACGCTTGACTATGGAATCGTGCCGCAAATTCTGCCGGCATTTGCCGGGATCACGGTATTCCGCTGGGATATCAATATTCGCGAGTCGACGGTTGTCGGTCTCGTGGGGGCCGGTGGGATCGGATTGGAACTCAACGCCCAAATTATGGAGCTTGGGTGGGCCAGTGTGGCGGTGATCTTGATTTCGATCCTATCGACTGTTCTGGTCAGCGAATGGGTTTCGGCGAAAGTTCGCCACGCCATTATTTAGCGGCGTTGATAAGCGCTTCCGCCAGTTCCACGAACCCAGCGCCGGATTCCCGTGTCGTGACGAATTTGGGCTCGGCCGCGAGGTGGCCCTTGTACGCAAGCGCATTCGCGACCCCGATACCGTTCTTAAAGTACCGCCACATCGGCGCATCGTTTGGCGAATCGCCGATGTAAGCGACGGCGGTGTTTTCCTTCTCCACATCGATTGACAACACGTCGTTCAAGAACCGCCGCGCCATGGTCAGTTTGTCGTGATCGCCGAACCACCCGTTCACATGTATTGAACTCACTTTCGCGGTAGCGCCCGCGGCTTCGAAGACCGCTACGATTCGATCAATATCGCTCTGTGGCAAAGGGGTGACGTCCTCACAAAAATCAATGGCCAAATCGGTATCGCGGGCGAATTGATCGGCAGAGATGGCTGCACCGGGGACTGCGGCGAGAATTTCCGTGGCCAGCCGCTCCAATCGTTGCCGGTTCGCCCGTCGCGTCGCGTCATCTTGGGCGTAGACCCGCATCATCCGCCGCGTCTCGTCATTGTAGCTATAGTAGAAGGCGCCATTCTCGCCGACGATCCCGACGACTGGCCACATGCGGGCGATGTGATCGCACCATCCCGCGGGCCGCCCGGTGACCGGGGCGACATGAATACCGATTTGCGAGAGCTGTTCCATCGCCGTGTAGGCTTCAGCGGTGAGTTTGCCGTCCGTCGTGAGCGTATCGTCGATATCCGCCAGGACGACTCGCACGTCGCGCAGGACCTCTCGATCGAATAGCTTCAGGGGTTGGAATACCGGATTGTCAGACATGCTAAAGAGGGTTTTGCCGGATGCGGCGGCATAGTGCAGCATAAGACTTATGTCTGCAAATATGACAGAGAAACGAGAGCGGCGGCAATTCTACGATCTCGTTGTGATCGCCCGCGGCGTGAACGGTGTTTGGATCGCCCGCGATGCGGTGGGGCGCGGTCTGAAGGTATTGCTCTGCGAGCAAGACGATCTTGCGAGCGCGACATCCTCGGCCAGCAGCAAGCTTATCCACGGCGGTCTTCGATATCTCGAGCAGCGTGAATTTCGGTTGGTCCGGGAATCGCTCAAGGAACGGGAAATCCAGCGCCAGAACGCTCATCATCTCATTCATCCGATGCGCTTTGTCTTGCCGGTCGGGCCGAATAGCCGACCTCGCTGGATGCTACAATTAGGACTTTGGTTGTATGACCGTATCGGTGGGTTTCAAACCTTACCGAAAAGCAACGCGCTCGACCTCACCGATACGCAATATAGGGGAGTGTTGAAAACCGAATTCGCAAATGGGTTCGTGTATTCCGATTGTTGGGTCGATGACGCCCGCTACGTCGTCTTGAACGCGGTTGATGCGGCGCGCCGAGGTGCTGAAATTTGCACGCGCACCCGTTGCATCGGCGCGCGACGGGAAGGCAATCGATGGCGGGTCGAGCTCGACACGGGAGAAGATGAAAACCTCGAAGTGCGGGCACGGGCAATCGTCAATGCGGCGGGGCCCTGGGTCTCTTCGGTCCTGACGAATGTACTGGGTACTAATACCTCGACATCAGTGAAATTGGTGCGGGGTAGTCATATCGTGCTCCCGCGCCTTTATGACGGCGATCATGCCCATATCCTTCAAGCCGACGATAGTCGGGTAGTCTTCGTTATGCCGTTCGAAGGAGTGTTCAGCTTGATCGGGACGACGGACGTAGAGGTGGACGCCGAAGAAGATGGAAGGATCGAACCGCCGCACATTGACGAAGCGGAATCAGTCTATCTTTGCTATACGTTGAACCAGTATTTTGAAAAACAAATATCGCCGGAAGACGTAGTGTGGAGCTTTTCCGGTGTTCGCCCGCTTTATGATGATGGTTCGGGCGACCCGAGCCAGATTACCCGGGATTATGTTCTTGAAGTCGATGCGCCGAAGGGCGAAGCGCCGCTTGTTAGTGTTTTCGGTGGAAAGGTGACGACGGCGCGCAAACTGGCGGAAACCGTATTGTCGCGGTTGCAGCCCAATTTTGTAAATATGCGCGACCCCTGGACCGAGGAAGCCGTGCTACCAGGCGGCGAGATGGACGACTTCGCCTATTTCGCCGATGAGTTGGTGGACGATTATCCGGAGTTCGAAGAGGACTGGCTCCGTGGCGTCGCGCGACGTCATGGCACGCATGCCCGAGCCTTGATCGGCACATCCCGCAAACCGACTGACCTTGGTTGGAATTTCGGTGGCGGTCTCTACGCTGCCGAAGTCGATTGGATGATGTCACACGAATGGGCGCAGGAGCCGGAAGACATTCTGTGGCGTAGGACCAAATGCGGCCTCGTGATCGACGCGCAGGGCGCGGCGTCGCTCCGCGATTATATGTCGAGAAGCCGATCCGGGTGATCGCTGATCACAGCGTTCACGCCCCAACCCCATAAGTTCCGCGCCTTGCGGGCGTTGTTCACGGTATAGCAGACGATATGAAGTCCGCTCTCGCGGATTTTTTCGGCCTCCGCCTTACGCAAGTGACCTTGGTTGCAGTGAAGAAGGGAGCAGCCGAGACGCTTTGTCTGTGCTCGCCAATTGCGCGGCACGCGATCGACGAGGAGAGCTCGTGGAAATCCGGGCGCTTCCACGGCCACGGACTCCAGGGCTTCCGCCGAAAAACTTGATATGATCGGCGCCATTAGGCTTGTCGGCCATTCCGTCGCCAAATAGCGGCCTAAGGCCCAGCCGGTCTCTCCCTCATGACCTTTCGCCGGTTTGATTTCGATATTGGCGTTGAGGCCGTAACCGGAGATGGCCTCCGTGGCTTCGTAAATCGTTGGGATGCGTTGTCTTCGAAAGCGCGGATCGAACTTGGAGCCGGCGTCGAGTTTTTTCAATTCTTCGAGTGTCAATTCGGAGACGCTGCCCTTGCCGTTTGTCGTCCGATTCACGGTCTCGTCGTGAATCAGAACGAGATTTCCGTCTCCGCTCAGCATGACGTCGAATTCCACCCATGTGAGGCCGATGAGCGAGGCGGCCCGAAACCCGGCGAGGGTATTCTCCGGAGCTTGTCCTGCCACGCCTCGGTGACCGATAATTTTGGGTAGGAGTGGCGGTGGAGCGACAGGAAATTCCATTTTCTTTACAAACCCTTAGACGTTAATGATGCCGCGAGCGGTCAAACTGCCAACGTACACGACGTACGCGCACAATAGAAAGGCCCCTTCGACGCGAGAAACACGCCATCCCGTAATCATGAGCGGTAGCGCCACGACTGTCACGCCCAGCATGACCCAAACGTCAATACTGCGTATGTCCGCCGCGAAGGTTAGTGGCTCGATCGCGGCCGTCGCACCCAATGTACCCAATATATTGAAAAGATTGCTGCCAAGCACGTTTCCAATCGCCACATCTCCGTGTCGACGCAACGCGGCAATGACGGTGGCGAATAATTCAGGTAACGACGTGCCGAGAGCAATCATGGTGAGACCGATAATTGATTCGGGAATGCCGAACCCCCGGGCGATGCCAGTGGCACCGTCGATCAGTAGGGCGGCGCCGCCGGTCAATCCAACCAGTCCGATGATGATATAGATCAGGTTAACGCTGACCCGAGCCGGCGCTTCGGGTAAATCTTCGGCTTCTTTTTCGTGCAATTCCGTCGCGGCATCGGGCGCGGCGCGGTCGTGTTTGAACGACCAGCCTAAATAGGTCACGAGCGTGACCACCATCGCGATACCGATCCAGGGGCGAATTTCACCGAGAACGGCCAATACGACGCAGAACACCGTCGCAAGCACCATCGCCATGCCGTCGCGGCGGACGGAACGGGGGTCGCAGACGAGGGGGAATATCAACGCGCCAACCCCCAGAATGAGGAGAGTATTAGCGATATTGCTGCCGACGATGTTGCCGATCGCCAAGTCAGGTTTACCGTCGAGGGCGGCTTGGACGCAGACGACGAGCTCCGGCAAGGACGTGCCGAACCCGACCACGGTCAACCCGATGACCGCGGGGGAGATATCCAAGCGATGGGCCAATCCGACAGCACCACGCAGTGTGGCTTCGCCAGCAAATCCAAGAATGACGAGACCCGAAAGGAAGTAAATTATGTCCATATTAAATTTGGCATCTCGTTTTAACTACGAATGAAGTTAATCGTCAGATCGTCCTGGTATGTTCATGCTATTCGTTTGTTGTCGTACGCGTCCTTGCGACCGCATCCTGCCATCCGGCATACCGTGCGCTGCGTTCTTTCTCGCCCATACGTGGCTCGAATACCATATCCCTTTCCCAATTTTCGCCGATTTCGGCGGTGTCCGCGTACACGCCAGCTTGCAGCCCAGCCAAATAGGCCGCGCCGAGCGCCGTCGTCTCGGTGATGACCGGGCGTTCGACCGGGATCGACAAGGTGTCGGCCAAGAATTGCATGGCCCAGGCGTTTCGCGTGAGGCCGCCGTCCACGCGCAAGGCCGTCGGCGGTGCGGCACCGTCGGCAGCCATGGCTTCGAACAGGTCACGTGTCTGAAATCCAATGGCTTCGAGGGTCGCGCGCGCGATCTCTGCTTTCCCGGCGTTTCGGGTCAGACCGTGGATGCTTGCGCGCGCAGTGCTATCCCAATAAGGTGCGCCGAGACCCGTAAACGCTGGCACCAAATAGACGCTGCTTTCCGGATCGGCGGCGGTCGCCAGCGCCTCTGTTTCCGCCGCGTCTTGGATGATACCGAGACCATCGCGCAGCCATTGCACGGCCGCCCCGGCTATGAAGATACTGCCCTCAAGCGCGTAATGCGCGGTGCCGTCAAACCGATAGGCAGTTGTGGTGAGAAGCTTGTGCTCGGAGCGTACTGGTGTCTCTCCCGTATTCAGCAGGGCGAAACATCCAGTGCCGTATGTGCTTTTGATCATGCCAGGTGAGAGACATGCTTGTCCGATCGCGGCCGCTTGTTGATCGCCCGCCATCCCGCGTATCGGGATTGGCCCGCCAAACAAGGCGCTCTCCGTCTCGCCAAACTCCGCCGCATTGTCCGACACAACCGGCAGGAGGCTGCGAGGGATGTCGAATATCTCGAGCAATCCGTCATCCCAATCTTGGGTATGGATATTGAACAGCATGGTGCGGCTGGCGTTCGTTGCATCGGTTACATGGCTTTTGCCTGCCGTCAGACGCCAGACAAGAAAACAATCGATCGTGCCGAATGCCAGTTCGCCTGCCTCTGCCTTCGCCCGCGCGCCGTCGACGTGTTCGAGCAGCCACGCAATCTTCGTTGCCGAGAAATAGGGATCGAGCAGGAGACCGGTTTTCCCCGTGATTTGAGGTTCCAACCCCTGCCCGCGAAGACGTTCGCAAAGGTCGGACGTACGTCTGTCTTGCCAAACGATGGCATTGTATATCGGTTGACCCGTCTTGCGGTCCCACAAGACGGTTGTCTCGCGTTGGTTGGTAATTCCAATGCCCGCGATTGACTGTGATGTCAGGTTGGCTTGTTCGAGCGCGGCCACGCATGTTGCCAGACAATCTTGCCAGATTGTTTCTGGGTCATGCTCGACCCAACCTTGATGTGGATAGATTTGCGGGAACTCACGCTGCGCCGTCGCGACCACAGCGCCTGCTTTGTCGAAGATCATCGCCCGGCTGCTCGTCGTGCCCTGATCGATGGCGAGGAGATGGTCAGTGGTCATGGTCTAGATATGATAACAAATCCTGATGCCTGCAAGGCCACTTCGTAATCTGCAGTCCTCTCCTATATGAGTAAGGAACGAATTATAGGGGAGAAGGTAGATGGCACTCAATCGGGACGAATACGGCTTCGATGCGCCGGTCGAATTGGGTCATCCCATTCGCTCAGGCCTGCCGGATGGGCACTCGACAGGGCCGGAAGTCGGGGACCGGTTACCTGATTTTAAGCTACCGGACGCCACGGGCCGGATCGTCAATTTCCATGCCGATCGGGACCAGTCGAAATCGGTTGTGGTATTCTATCGATCTGCCGTCTGGTGACCCCCTTGTTGGACGCAGCTCGGGGAGCTGCGCGATTCATTTAAGAGGTTCGAAGACGCGGGTATAAAAGTCTACGCGATTTCCTATGACGATCAGGAAGTGTTGGCGGAATTCGGGGAAAAGCAGAACATTCCATACACTCTGTTGTCGGATATCGATTCTGAAGTGATTAATGCCTATGGCATTTTGAACGATCAGGTGGCGCCGGAAGACGGATTCTTCTGCGGCATTCCCTATCCGGGTGTCTACGTGACGGATGAAGAGGGGAAGGTCGTCGCGAAGTATTTTCACGGCACCTACAAGAAACGCGACAGTGCTGAAATGCTGATTGCAGCCGCCACCGGCAATATCGCGATAGATGAGGCCGCACCGATTGCACGCGGCGGCGATGACGATCTCAAATTGACCGCAACGATCCATGGCGGGAGTGGCAATCTGCGCCAAGGTATCGTGCGTGAGGTTCTTGTAAGGTTCGACCTTGCCGAGGGGCTGCACATTTATGGTGCGCCGGTACCGGCCGGCATGGTTGCAACGGAAGTGACAGTGGATGGTCCACCCGGCCTCATCGTGGAAGCGCCGGTCTTGCCGCCCTCCGCACCATTGACCCTCGCGGGGACGGGGGTGACGCTGCAGGTTTGGAGCGGGATCGTCGATATTCGTGTCCCGATTTACGCGGCGAGCGAATTGGCGACTGAAGTTGCGCCGTTGGATCGGGAGTCAATACCGGTCGAGGTGACCGTGCGGTACCAGGCTTGCGATGATGAAACCTGTCTCCTGCCGCGAACGGAAAAGTTTACGCTGGAAGCCGCGCTCGACGTGACGGAAGTGCCCGCTATCCCGATCCATCAAGGTCACGGTCAACGCGAAGGCAATTACGATGGGACGCCTCACTGGAAGCGGTTGTTGGAAAGAAAGCCGCCTTCCCGCCGGCCGATATAAAAATTATCAGCCGAATGCGGCTGCGATTTGCTGATAAAGGGCCAGGACCTGATCGCCGAGCAGAAGGACGACGCCGGCGATGACGATGCTGACGACGCTGGCGATGAGCGCGTACTCGATGGAAGTTGCTCCCGCCGTATCACTAGACAGTCGAGTGACGCTCTTCATTCGGGGGGCGAACCATTCTCTTAGGTAGCGATACGATTCGATATTCACGGGTCGGCGACCTTGGATGAAAGCGGCCTCCATCATATCGTGGTGATACCGCCTGCGACAATCCGGCTATGAGCTATATGTGTATTGGCATTATCGGCTATAGTTAACCGGCCAGAATAGGAGAGACTCAGACGATGACATACGTCCGTTACATTGATAAGACGCGGGAATATTACCGCAGTCAGGGCTATGAGAAGCCTTACAAATGGGCACATTTCGAAGATGCGCCATTTACCCCCGTCGCGAAACCGCTCGCGGAAAGCCGAATTGCCCTCGTATCGACGGGTGAGGTAGAGGTGCGGGATATCGAGTTGTCTGAGGACGAAAATCAAATGGGAAATGTCGGTGGGGTGTATTCCATTCCATCGAGCACCCCTGAGGATCGATTGTTCAGCGCGTCTCATAGTTACGACAAGCACGCGACGACCCTGGAAGACATCAATGCGTTCTTTCCCGCGGCCCGTCTTCATGAAGCTGTTGAGAGTGGTCGAATTGCGGGCCTGACCGAACGATTTATCGGCGTTTACAATGCCTATAGCCAACGCCGTACGATGGAACGTGACGCGCCCGAAGTGTTGAGGCGCTTGCGCGAAGACGGTGCTGATATCGCCGTCATGGTTCCTGTCTGACCCGTGTGCCACCAGACCGTGAGTCTGGTATCGCGCTACCTGGAAGAAAATGGCGTTCCGACCGTGGTGATGGCGGCGGCCCGCGATATCGTCGAGCATTGCGGTGTTGCTCGCATGCTGCATGTCGATT
>JABJCS010000771.1 GCA_018665505.1 Alphaproteobacteria bacterium | reverse complement strand
CGCATTCATAATTATCCAAAACCGTATGTCGCGCTCATGGATGGCATTACCATGGGCGGCGGCGTCGGCTTGTCCATTCACGCCGGAACCCGCATTGCGGCCGACAACACCATGTTCGCGATGCCGGAGACGGGTATCGGACTTTTCCCGGATGTGGGGGGGAGCTGGTTTCTACCCCGATTGCCAGGCGAAATCGGTATGTTTATGGCAATGACGGGGGCGCGGCTCAAGGCGGCGGATTGTGTTTATGCGGGTATTTGCGACGCATATATCCCGAACGACCGGCACGACGGGCTAATTGACGCATTGCGCGGCGGCAGTGGTGTCGAGGAAACGGTCGCGCGATTCTCTGAAGTGCCGGGCGAAGCGCCCCTCGCGGTGCAACGCGACGCCATCGACCGATGTTTCGCGGGCGATTCGGTCGAAGCGATCATCGTGGCTCTGGAAAGGGAAAGCGGCGAATGGGCGGAGAAACAACTCTCCATCATGGCCGGGAAATCGCCGACCAGTCAGAAAATTTCCCACAGGCAATTGCGCATGGGCGCGTATCTGAATTTCGACGATTGCATGATCATGGAATACCGCATGTCGCAGCACCTGATGTCGGGCAGCGACTTCTTTGAAGGAGTTCGGGCTGTTGTCGTTGATAAGGACATGTCGCCGAAATGGTCGCCGGCGGCGCTTTCCGATCTATCCGAGCGCGATGTGGAGACGTATTTCGAATCACTCGGGAATCGTGACCTGACGTATCCCACTTGAGCAGGTGAGATCAACGGCTTTGCTCCACCGTGGCGGGGCACATAGAATAACCGCAAAATAATTCGCCGCATCATGGGCGGCGACATCTGAGGGAGAGAATTCATGGCGAAAATCGGTTTCATCGGCGTCGGCAATATGGGCGGCCCCATGGCGCAGAACCTGATCAAGGACGGACACGAGGTAAAGGCGTTCGATCTGGTTGGGCAGACATTGAGCCGGATCGTGAATGCGGGTGCTGCGCAAGCATCGAGCCCGGCCGACGCGGCGAGCGGCGTTGAAGCCGTTGTCACGATGTTGCCGGCGGGACGCCATGTCAGCGACGTTTATGCCGGCAGTGGCGAAGTGCTCGCGAGCATCGATCCCGGCACTTTGCTGATCGATTCATCCACCATCGATGTTGCGACCTCGCGCGAGATGCACCAAGCCGCGGCGGATGCTGGATACGATATGTTGGATGCGCCAGTCTCCGGCGGTGTTACGGGTGCTGAAGCGGGCACCTTGACCATCATGTGCGGTGGTTCGGCGGAAACCTTTGCCCGGGCGAAACCGTTCCTAGATGTCATGGGCAAGAACATCTTCCATGCGGGCGGTCCCGGTGCCGGGCAGGCCGCGAAGGCGTGCAACAACATGCTGCTGGCGATCAACATGATCGGTATCAGCGAAGCCTTTAATTTGTCTGATGCGCTGGGGCTCGATCGGCAAACCTTGTTCGATATCGTCGGCACGGCGTCCGGCGGCAGTTGGGCACTTTCAAACTATTGCCCGGTGCCCGAACTGGTCCCGACAACACCGGCCAACAAGGATTATAACCCGGGCTTCACCGGCGCGATGATGCTGAAAGACCTGAAATTGAGCCAAGATGCGGCGCAGAGCCTCGATGTGACGTCACCCCTGGGTGCGGCGGCGACGATGTTGTTCAGCATGTATTGCAATGAAGGCAACGACGGGGATGACTTTTCGGGTATTATCCGGATGTTAAGAGGCTCGAAGGCAGAGTAGGTTGCGGGCGGCAACCACGCCATAGGAGACGGGATTGGAGATCGACGAATATTTGAGCGCTATCCGCATGATCGAGCGGCTGCATCGCCAATTTTTGGAGATGGTGCGGAAGATTCTTGATGCGGAAGGGGTGCGCGATCTCAACGCCGCGCAAGCTGTCGTCCTCTATCACATCGGTGAGGATGATGTGACGGTCGGTGAACTGACTAACCGTGGCTACTATCTCGGCTCGAACCCATCCTACAATGTCCGCAAGATGGTCGAAGCCGACTATCTTATTCAAGAACGCTCCACCCATGATAAGCGATCCACTCGTCTGCGTTTATCAGAGAAGGGGTTGCAGGTTCGGGGCAAGCTGCAGGACATGTTCAATCGGCAGACCATGGCGTTGGGGCCGGATTCCGTATCGGAGGACGACTTGCGTACCGCGAACGAAATTTTGGCTCGGCTTGAATGGTTTTGGGGCGGCAGCCAAGGCTTCGGCGGTGGGCCGCAAGGCTTCGGCGGCGGCGGGGTTTTCTAACGCTTTTTGAGTGCCGTGAGCGACGGTAGTGTCAGCGTGCTGGCCAGAGCCATGGTAATTAATACCAATGCTGCGCCTTCCTGCCATCCAACGCTTTCGCCTAGGATGATGACGCCAGATGTAATGCCGATCATCGGCACCGGCAACAGGCTCAAGGTGGCGATGGGGGCGGGGATCAATTCCAGTAGTTTAAGCCACAACACGAAGCCGATCATATTTCCGATAAGAACCGTGTAGGCGACCGCGCCGATACCCAATATCGTGAAACTGGCGAATGGATCGGCGTCGAAGATCAGCGAGAGGATGAGCAACGGCAATCCGCCGAGCAGAAGCTGCCATCCAGCAAGGACCGTCGACGGCGTGCGCCACGCTCGCTTTTGCAGATTAGCTCCAGTCGCAAAACATGCCGCCGCCGCCAGCATGGCCAAGACGCCGAACGGCAGATCGCCGAAGGTGGAGAAATCCTGCGCCGAGAGCGCCGCGACCGCGCCCATACCGCAGGCTAGCCCAAAGACCCGGCGCGGCGATAACCGATCGCGGCCAATCGCGAGCGCGATGAGAAAGGCGAAGAGGGGATGCGTATAGGCGAGGATTGTCGACCGCCCCGCGCTGAGCATGGTGAGACCGAGGCCCGAGAAATAGAACCAACCAGTGACGTTGAAGAGGCCACAGAGGAAGGCGATGCCGATTTCTTCACGATACAGGCGCAGTCGATGCCCCATGATAGCGGCGAGAGTGAGCACGCCGACACCGCTCAAAATCGCCGTTAACCAACGGAAGGTAAGAACCGGCAATTCGACGACGCCATATTTCATGATCGGCCAGCCGGAGCCGAACGCGAGCGTAATCAGAACCAGCAGCAGGATGGCCTTCGGTGGAATAGCGGATTTGCCGGTTGTGGGGGTCACGCGCGTACCTTCGATGAGCAGCGCGGCAAACTATAGAGATGTGTGGCGGGGCAACAATAGGGCTGCTTATGCTTTGTCGCGGGTGACGCCCAGCATGCCGAGAACGATCTCGAACTCGTCCAATGCCGCGTTCGGGTCCGGTGCATTTGGCACTGGGCGGAAATCGACGATAACACGTGCGCGGTCGGCATCGTTTGGCAGGCGGCGCAGCAAAAAATCGGTGGCGTTTAATTCTTCGCCGCGAAAATACATTTGTGTCGCCCACTCGCGCCCACTCGGCGGGAAGACGGCGAAATGAATATGCGGTGGGCGAATCCATGCGGCGCTGTCCGGATAGGGCGCGGGTTTGATGGAACGGAATCGATAAGCCCTGGTCTCATCGGTCAATGTATGACCGAACCCGAGGAAGTTCGGATCGATCTTCAGGTTTGAATTCGCGTGCTGGGGATGGTTATAGCGGCCATAAGCGTTGGCCTGCCAAATCTCGACGCGGGCCTTCGGTATGGGTTTTCCGGTTTGGTCGCGGATGATGCCTTTGAGGTAGATAATCTCGCCGTCGGCAGGTTGATCGCGACCCTCGCGTAGCACCAGATCGTTGTCGAGGGAGAGCGGCTCGAACGGATG
>JABJCS010000770.1 GCA_018665505.1 Alphaproteobacteria bacterium | reverse complement strand
GAAAGGAGATGCGTTCCTGTTGCCGGCGTAGCGCCTCCTCCATCTCCGTGTGACCACCATAGAAATGGATTGTCACTTCCGGGTCATAGGCGGGGCCGAAGAACGGGAAACCCATGATGTGATCCCAATGAAAATGGGACATGAAGATATGGAAAACTTTCTGGCGTCCCTCCCCGATCCGTCGAAAAGCATCAAGACCGAAAGTCCGAGTGCCCGAACCGAGATCGCAAATCAGAAACTCATCGCCGCCATCCTCGATCTCCACGCAAGAGCTGGCGCCGCCATAGGTGCCGCCGACGGATATCGGGAGATCGCTATCGATAAATGCATTCGCCGCCTCCAAATCATCGAACTTCTTGCCCTGGGCCGCGACCAAGGCCTGCGCCACTTTCGAACGCACATCCGCAGCGGTCGTTGATGTCGGCAATGAGCCGCGCGTTCCCCAAAATCTCACCAGCATATCGCTACTCGCTCCAAAATTCGGACTCCGGCTGCCGACGGCATTCGACCCGAGCAATAATTCACGTAAACTCGTCTATCTGTTAGCACGCAATCAATCCTGGCGGTCAGGTAAATGCAATTGCAACTGATTTTCATCGCCGATTCGCTCCACAGTGTCAATTCGACACCAGTGCAGGATCAGCGGCCAACCGACACCGCCCTCGACATCCGGCACATCCGTTGTGTCCCGGTCGACCAGAGGCAGGTCTGTTCGAGGATCGAACGCGACGCCTTTATCGCAGGATCGCAGCACAGTCGACGCCCCGTCCCGATCCATCGACATATCGATGGCGCTACCGGGGGGCGGTACGCCATGCAGGACGACGTTTCGCACCAACTCCTCAACGACAATCTTCAGTCGATACCCGGCATCCGCCGTCAAAGAATGTTCCGTCGCAAAGACTTGCGCCTGCTCAATCGCATGTGTCACCTCTGACATTTCCGCTGGTACTCGAAACTGCACTCACCGAACTCCATTGTGCTACACCCCCCAGCCGATTAAGAATCTACAGGGGATGACCAATAGGACAAACCGTATTCATGCAAAAATATCTCGCCATCGTCTCGGCATTGACGGTGCTCTTAATGGCTGCGCCTTCGCTCGCGGATATCGGCCGTGTCAAACGCGTTACAGGATCGGTAACTGTGGAGCGCGCCGGAACACCGATGGCCGCAAAACCCGGTCTGGTGCTCGATAAACAAGACGTGCTCGTGACCGGCGACAAGAGCCGAGTCAGCGTGACGTTCATCGACAACAGCCGATTTTCCGCCGGGCCGAACAGCCGCATCGTGCTTGAGACATTCGAGTTTAACGCCACGACCCATGAAGGGAAATTCGTCAGCCGGGTCGAGCGCGGCACATTGGGCATCGTTTCGGGCCAGATCGCCAAGCAAACGCCGGATGCTATGCGGGTGCGCACACCGACATCGATCCTGGGTGTGCGCGGTACGAAATTCGTGGTGGAGGTCGGCCAATGAGGTTCCGTCAATCAGCACTGATCGTCGCTGTCGCCCTATTGGTGAGTGCCTGCGGCAGTCGGGACAAGGTCTTCCTGTTGCCGCAGGATGACGGCTCGTCCTCCGGCGCGGTCGCCCTTTTGGATAGTAAGGGCGGGACCCATCACGTCATCAACCGCCATCACACGGAAGTTCATGTCTCGGGCAACACCGTTCATAAATCGGATGCGGTCGCACCCGCCCAAATCGAGAAACAATTTGGCGCTTTGATTCAACATCTGCCGGCGGCGCCTAAAAATTACATTTTGTATTTCCGGGAAGGCACCGTGAAACTGACGCCGAAATCTGCACCGTCCCTCAAGGCTTTGTTTGCGGATGTGGGAAAACGCCCCGGAGCGGATGTCCAGGTCACCGGCCATACGGACACGTTGGGCTCCCAGCGCAATAACGATCGATTGTCGAAAAAGCGAGCTGAGGAAATTCGCCGTCTGTTGATCGACCGGGGCCTGGAGCCGGGATTGGTGAGAGCCGTCGGCCGCGGCGAGCGCGAGTTACTCGTAAAGACGCCTGATCGAACGCGGCATGCGAAAAATCAGCGAGTGGTGGTGACTGTTCGTTAACATCCCGCTATCCGCGATAGGTTAGCACCATGATCGTGAGGTCGTCTGTCGCTTCACCATCGACTTCGAAAGCGTGCACCGCGGCCACCAAGCCGTCGACGACTTGCCGCTCACTCTCGGGCCGTTGCCGCAGGACGTCCAACACCCGGGTGTGACCGAAAAGTTCGTCGGCCGGGCTCTTCGCCTCTGTCACCCCATCGGTCAAAACCACCATGGTCTCGCCCGGCATCAGGTGGCAAGTCTCCAACGGATACGGAAACCCCTCGAAGACGCACAGCGGCGGGCCTCCCTCCATCTCAAACTCCTCGATCGAACCATCGCCGCGCAAGATCAGTGGATTGTCATGCCCGGCATTGCACAGCCTAACTTCGCCTGTTTCAATATCGAGTAAACCTATTAGAGCTGTCACAAAAAGCTCCGCTGAATTCTCGCGCGAAATTTCTTCGTTCGCGGCCATCACCGCTTCTTCCAAATCCTCGCCATACCGAAGAATCACACTTTTGCTTAACGCTTTCGCCAAGGCCATGAACAGGGACGCCGGAACGCCTTTTCCCGTAACATCGCCGACAATGAAATAAAGCCAGCGTTCATCGATCATAAATGCGTCGTAAAGGTCCCCGCCGACCGCCTTCGCCGGTTCCAGATAAGCGCGCAGTTCGACGGCTTCGGGCAACGCGTCAAGCGTGGCTTGATCAGGTAGCATGCCAAGCTGAATTTCTCGCGCCGCTTCCAGTTCGCCCGCGAGTTTTGCTGACGTTATCCGCTCTTCCACCAAAGCATCACGGAGCCGAGCCCGCGCCTTCTCAGTCTCGACCAACTGGCCCACAAGAGCGAAGAGCGACGTCAATCCACCGCCGGCCACCGGGACAGCCGGATCGATTAAGTAACTACCCTGTGCGAACAACCCGTAGCTCAGGGCGACAATGCCACCGCCCACCACCAAGACGACACCGGTTGATTGCTGCGGCGAGGCAAACGGGATAGCCGCGATGGCCATAAGCGCCAACATTATTGCGACACCCCATTCTGCACGCGGTGCCCAACTCGGACGCTTGAGCCAGGCTTCAGATAGAATATTCTCGATCGCTTGCGCATGAACATCAGCGCCAAAACTTTCAGAGACAAGCGGGGTCGCAACGACATCCTCGAGGCCAAGCGCCGCGGCACTGATAATGACGACGCTGCTCTTGAAAACATCCTTCCCGACCCGACCGGCGAGCACATCCGCCGCAGAAACCGTGCGACTCTCAAGCGCCCGCGAGAAGTGGAGCCGCATCCTACCATCAGGATCGACCGGAATCGTTTGATCCGCCAATCGAACGGCCCTTAGGATTCCATCCGGCGCCAGCAACGAGATTTCGTCGACGCCGCTCGCGACCCGCAATAACTCCAACGAGAGACTTGGTGTCGGCCTTCCGGCAATCTCGACGACGAGGGGTACGCGCCGAATGACCCCATCGGAGTCCGGCGGGCCGTTGATCGACGCTTGCCCGAGCGCGACCTCATCAAGTTCAGGTATATTCGAAATAGCCGATTTGAAGGAAAGCAGTCCGGTGACTTTGCCGCCGGTGAAGACAGCTTCGATGGGCAGATCCGCGGCATCGCTTCCCACGGCAGTGCCGGATCGACTGAGCACGATCGGCAAGCGCCCGATGGCGGTAGCAAAAATCGCATCCGGATCCGCCAATCCGAATATCTCCCGCGCAATCGCGTCCGGGATTTCCGGGTGCCGCGCGGCGAAACTTTGGGGCGCGTGCCGATCGGGTTCTGGAAAAATCATATCGAAGCCAACAGCGACCGCCCCACGGTCAACAGCGGCTTTAGCTAATGCCGCCAAAACCGTGCGCGGCCAAGGCCAAGCGCCGATCTCGCGCAAGCTCGCTTCGTCGATCTCCACCAATCGCGCGGGCAATGTCTCGACCTGTCGCGGCGACCAACGCTGATAGAGATCGAAGATGTCGTTGCGCAACCGCTCGAAATCGAGACCGCCGGCCAATGCGATAAACAACAGCAACCCGCCCGCACCCCAATATCGAACCTTGCGGTGGATATCGGGTCCCAGACCGTGGCCCGCCGGTTGTCGGTTAGAGATCGACTTCGAGTCCGTCATAAGCGCATAAGACTTCCAGCTCGTTCTCGCCGCGCATCAACTCCTCGTAACGCGCGGTGTCCTGGTGATGCTCCTCCAAGACCGCGTCGTCGAAGATCGGTTCGTGATGGAACATCGCCAAGCGTTTCACGGCCGCGCGGTGACACATATCAACCGCGATCATGCCGCTCGAATGCCCCCAATCTTCCTTCATCGTCAGCGATTCAGCGAGCGTATACATCGTGTCGAAAATGACGAGATCGGCCTTATCGAAAAATTCGACAAAGGCCCGGTCCGCTTCAACGTCTTCGTCATTGTGCTCGGAATCGGTACTGTAGACAGTGCATTTCCCATCTCGTTCGAAGCGGTAACCGTATGAATCGTTATCGTGATACTGGCGGATGATCCGAACCAAATAGCCGGCAATGTCATAGGCCTTCCCCGGCTCCAGGGGATGAAACTCGATATTGGCGCTCATGAAGTCGAACGGGACAGGAAAGGAGATCGTCTCCTGTTGGCGGCGCAAGGCCACCTCCATCTCCTTGTGGCCGCCATAGAACCGGATCGTTGTCTCTGGATCGTAAGCCGGTCCGAAGAACGGGAATCCCAAGATATGGTCCCAATGCAGATGCGAGAGAAATATATTGAAAACCTTAGGTCGCCCCGCCGCAATCCGCTGGAAGGCATCGATCCCGAAAGCGCGGAAACCGGAGCCCATGTCGCAGACCACGAAATCTCCGTCACCCGCGTCCATCTCGACACAAGAACTGGACCCGCCATAGGTCCCGCGTTGAGCGAAGCTCAATTCCGATTCGGTAAAAGCTTTCGCTTCATTAGCATCGGCGAACTTCCGACCATTAGCGGCCAGCAATGCCGCGATGAGTTTATCCTGTACGTCTTGCGCGGTAATAGATGTCGGAACCGAGCCACGTGTTCCCCAGAATCTCACTTGCACCGCACGCTCTCCCGTCAGGCCGCGAGCGCGGCGTCGACTGTCTCATGGACTGGAAAAATCTTATCGAATCGGCTGATCTTAAAAATTTCCGCCATTGTTTCATTGAGGCCCGCGATGTGAATCGCAACCTTCGCCGCTCGCGAGTCCTTCGACACACGCATCAAGACCCGCAGGCCGACACTCGACATATATTCCACACGACCGAGATCGACGATCAAGCGACTGTCCGGCACGGCGCCAGCCAACGCCGCCGCCAATGCTGTTTGAAACGCATCTGCCGTTTCATGATCAATCGCGCCACTGGGCACTGCGACCAGGGCACCATCTCTATCGTCCAACTGCCATTCGAACATATTGCCTCGAACTTTCGTTTCCCCTACCCGTCGGACGACCGCACATTATCCGCCGCCGGATTGAAGCGAAACCCCGAACTTGAAACACCGTCGGAATTCCAACTACCCCACCTATGCTTACTGTAGGTCTGGCGAAGAGGGAGTGTGAAGAGATGACGAATTGCATACACGATCATGCCCGCTGGGGCGCAGGCGACCAATTAGGTGCCGCAAATCTGCTGACACCTGAACATACCGTGACCTCCCTCGCTCTCGTGAAGGAAGGCCGAACTTACGATCTCAGCCAAGTGATCGAGATGGGAGCGCCGCGAATCCAACCGGTGCAGTCGCCCTATGTTATCCATTCGGGTTCGACCGCTGCCAACGGTATCAAGCGCCGACAGGAAATGGGGGCGGAAAATGACGCCGGCTCCAATCTGGAACGGATCGAGATGACCGTCCATGTGGGCACGCATATTGACGCCCTCGGTCACTTCACCAAAGGCGACCAGATGTATGGCGGCCGCAGCGCCGATGACGAGGTCGGCGATTTCGGATTGCACAATCTCGGCATTGAACATGCGCCCCCGATGATCACCCGCGGCGTTTGCATCGATGTCTCCAGATTGGACGGCGGCGAATATTTGGATGCGGGCCGAGCGGTCGGACGCGACGATCTGCAACGTGCGCTGGAGCAAGCCGATGTGGAATTACGGCCGGGCGACGCGGTCTGCATCCATACGGGATGGGGCCGATTCTTCATGACCGATAATGATAGATATGTCGCGGGTGAACCCGGCGTGGACCTGCCCGCCGCCCAATGGCTGACAAGCCAGGACGTGCTCGCCATCGCGTGCGATAACATGGCGGTTGAAGTCCTGCCCGGCACCGAGCATCCGAAAGTAATGATGCCGGTCCACCAGCATGCGCTGGTCGAGTGCGGCGTCTACCTGATCGAGAATCTGGTGACGGAAAACTTGGTGCGGGACGGCGTCTCGACCTTTTGTTTCATCCTGTTGCCGGTGAAATTCAAAGGTGCCACCGGCTCACCGGTCATGCCGGTCGCGATTATCTGACACATTCCATACCGCTGACTTCCGACAAGTTCGCGCTAATTTGTTAGTTGAAACGAATGACATCGGGAGCTGTCGGATGCGCAATATGCGAACCCTGACCGAAGAACAACGGATTCAGTGGGCCACGGACGGATATATTATTCTGAAAGGGGCCCTTAATCCGGACGAGGTCGCGTTTTTCAGCGATGAGCTCGACGAAGTCCGCAAACAGCCGGGCTATGAGCCACGGCCCGGCGAATTGCCGCGCGGCCACTACGGTTGGATCGACCATGCGGACGACCTCAATCCCGACGGATTCATGGATCGCCGCGATCTGCTGCCCTATCACAAGGCATTCCGGGATTTGATCGACCGCCCGGAGATCTTCGACCTCGTCGTGGATATTATGGGCCCGTATATTTTGTTCAGCATGTCGCAGGCCATCGTGCGGGCCTCCACGGATCAGTTCCCCGGATACACCCACACCGACGGTGGCGAAGGTTTGCGCCGCATCCGCGTGACCGAGACCAGCCGCCCGATTGCGATGAAGGTGATGTACCTCCTCTCCGATGTCGACGGTGCCGATAGCGGTAATTTCACGGTCTTCCCCGGCAGCCACCTGCGACCCTTCCCGGAAGACAATGTGGAGCTGACACCGCACACACCGGGTGCTGTGCAACTCGACGGCAAAGCCGGGGATTGTTATCTCTTCTCCCATTCGCTCTGGCATGGCCCAGCTCCGAACGGTTCCGGCAAAGGGCGCAAGACACTGCTCTATAACTATTGCCAAATGTTCGTGCGCAGCTACGACTTGGGTCAGGTGCCCGACGTGGCCAAGGAGTGTACGCCGCGACAACGCCGGCTGCTGGGTGACCTCGGTTACGACTTCTGTCCGGGATCGTATTTCTACGTGCCGGAAGACCAAGAAGAAGT
>JABJCS010000769.1 GCA_018665505.1 Alphaproteobacteria bacterium | reverse complement strand
GAAGCAAGCGGCCATCTTGGAGTCCGAGGGCCGGAAGGAAGCGGCATTCCGGGATGCGGAAGCGCGAGAGCGCGAAGCGGAAGCCGAAGGGAAGGCCACCGCGATGGTATCGGAAGCGATCGCACGCGGGGACATACAGGCGATTAATTATTTCGTCGCGCAAAAGTATATCGAGGCTTTGGGCCAGTTCGCGAATTCGCCGAATGAGAAATTGTTCTTCATGCCAGTTGAGGCAACCGGCGTGATTGGCGCAATTGGGGGCATCGCCGAAATCGCAAAGCAATCGTTCGGCGATTCCAGCGGCAGGCAAGGCGATTCCGGACCAACGGGTGGAAATCGCGGCCCCTGGGAGACATCGTAATCGCCATGGCTGACATGTCCCAATTCGTACAAGAACTGCAATTCTGGCATTGGTTGATTCTGGGTGTATTGCTCCTCGGGCTTGAGATTGTCCTGCCGGGAACCTTCTTTTTGTGGATGGGTGTATCCGCGGGAATCGTCGGTGGAATACTTCTCATTGTTCCGGATTTTGGTTGGCAGAATCAGATTTTCGTATTCGGAGTCTTCTCGGTCGTGGCTGTGGTCGCATGGCGGTATTGGCTCAAGGGGCATCCGGTTGAGACTGCCGACCCAACACTGAATGTCAGAGGTGCCCAATATATCGGACGCGTCCTCGTTCTGGCGGACCCGATTGTTGATGGCGTTGGAAAAGCGAAAGTAGGCGATAGCCTTTGGCGCGTCTCAACCAGCGACGAAGTCTATATACCCGAAGGTGCGCGCGTTCGGGTAACGGGTGTGGAGGGCGCAACGCTGGTCGTGGAGAAGCCGGAAGAGTAGCCGGAGTTAATTTGTTTTCATGTCGAAACACAAGTTGTATTATAAATGAACACTGATGTTTAATGCACATGTCAGTACCACTTAAGTAATTCTTAAGTAAATAATATATTTGTCGTTAAACTTCTTTGATAATGCCCCAAATTCTTTCGATCCAGTCTAAATGTTCGGGTTTCATTAGGCAGGACCGTAAACATGTCACGCTCGGTTGATCGAAGGTGACATATTGCCAGTGTGATTGCAGCAGGCTCTGCGGCAAATCGACGAGGGCGAGATGCAGGTCCTGTTTGGCTGCGTCGTTGAACATTTTTTGCGAACGTTCGGATATCTCACTAGCGGTATCGCCGAGTGGTGCCCACAAGACGATATCCAGCTCCGGCGCAATGATGGTGAGAAAGCGGTCGTCCGCCGTCAGATGGTCGAATAACGCCGTGGCGGCGGACCGGCATCTCTCTAGATCGCTTGCGAAAACACCGTCCTTTGCCAACGGCAGTGCTAGTTGCGTCGTCCATAAGGCGACGGCTGCCGCCCCGGCGCGCGAACATTCCAAACTGATTTCGCCGAGATGGAGCTCGGTCGACGTGAAATAGGTATAGGGCGACTCATGTTTGTAGTGCGCGCCGACTGTCGGGTCGCGAAACAGGATGCAGCCGCAACCGTAAGGCTGCAGGCCATGCTTATGCGGATCGATGACGATGGAATCCGCATCGCCGATCCGCGCGAAGGCGTCACGGGTACGGGGCGGTAGATTATCCGCGAGGATGAAATATCCGCCATAGGCGGCGTCCACGTGAACCCGGCAATCGTAGCGCTCCGCCAGCGCCAGGATCTCTGGAAGTGGGTCGGTGGTGCCGATACCTGTCGTGCCCATAGTGGCGACGATGGTTCCTACATTGCCGGTTTGTAAGGCGGCATCGAGCGCTGGCATATCCATTCGGCCCTCGGCATCGCTGGCAATCGGTGCGAACGGTATCTGTAGAACTTCGCTGATGCGGCCATGGGTATAGTGCGCCTGGTCTGAGGCGACGATTGTCTTGCCTGGCTTGATCCGGCCGGCGACCCAGAGCGCTTCCATATTGGCCATGGTGCCGCCGCCGGTGAGATGCCCGAGGTGGGTCTCCCATCCGAACATGCCCGCGATCTCAGCCACGGCTTCGCGTTCCATCGCGGAACTTGCCCGACCGCCATCCATCGCGTGATTGTTCGGGTTGATGAACTGTGCCATCGCATAGGCGAGCCGCGCCACAGGATGCGGCGGCTTGAGCATTTGTCCCGCATAGAGCGGATGCTGATAGGGATAGTTGTCGCGCATCCGCTCGGCGGCGGCGAGGAGTACTGGACGTAAAGCGTCGAGATCGGCCTCTGCTTCAAATGCGGGAAGAGTGTCGAAACCGTTATCGAGATGCTCCAGAGTCTCGGAGAGGAGCTCCAAGGATTTCCGGTCAAAACTCACCCCGGCGAGACCGATGAAAGACTGAGCCCGCCGTCGACCACGATGTCCGCGCCGGTAATGTATTTCGCATCGTCGGAGGCCAGGAACAGCGCCGCGTTCGCCACGTCCCAGGCGTCTCCCATATGGCCCATGGGGCATTGGGAATCGCGGAGGCGAATCATCTCGTCCACATCGCCGTCGGCGTAAGTTCCGGCAAGGCCGACTTCTACCATCGGCGTCCTCATCAAGCCCGGCAGGATGGCGTTGCAACGGATGTGTTTTGGTGCGTATTGCGCGGCGATGGTCTTCGTCAATTGCAAGATCGCCGCCTTGGTCGTGGCATAGGAGAGATATGCGACGCCCATCCATCGAATGCCGGAGACCGAGGAGATGTTCACGATGGCGCCGCCGCCTTGGGTTTCCATGACCGGGATAGTGTGTTTGCAGGTCAGGAACATGCTTTTGACGTTCACCGCGTTGACCTTGTCCCATTCCGCTTCGTCATGCTCCACCGGCCCGCCCATGCCGAGGATGCCGACATTGTTGTGCAGAATGTCGACGGTACCGTAGGTGTCGCAACACGCGTCGACCATGGCTTTGACTTGTTCGCTGTCGGTGACGTTGCATTGGAAGGCAATTGCCTCATTGCCTT
The DNA here is from genome assembly GCA_018665505.1 of Alphaproteobacteria bacterium. Next base: position 4,473 of record JABJCS010000769.1, on the reverse strand, counting down.
CTTGCGTGATGATCCCGGCGGTCTCTTGGGCCGCATCCATATTCATATCCGCGCAGAGCACCTTCGCCCCTTCGCGCGCGAACAGCGCTGCGGCGGCCTTGCCGTTTCCCCAACCGGGCCCGATAGAGCCGGCGCCGGTGACGATGGCGGTTTTACCTGCGAGGCGCCCGGTCATTACCCGGCCTCCTTCGCGTCGCGGTCCCGGAGGTCGGTTTTCAGGACCTTACCGTAATTATTCTTCGGCAGGCTATCGACATAGCGGTAATCCTTGGGGCGCTTGAAGCGGGCCACGTGCTCCAGGCAAAGCGCATCCAGTTCTTTTGGCGTGGCTTTCTCCACGTCTTCCGCGACCACATAGGCGACGACGACTTCGCCCCATTCGGGATCGGGTCTGCCGATGACCGAGACTTCGGCGACGCCGGGATGGCGCAGTAATACCTCCTCGACTTCGCGGGGGTAGATATTGGTGCCACCGCTAATGATCATGTCCTTGGATCGATCTTTCAGGGTCAGGAACCCGTCTTCATCGAAGGTTCCGACGTCGCCCGTATGCAGCCAGCCGCCTCGTAGGGCGGCCTCGGTGGCTTCTGGGTTCCGCCAATAGCCCTTCATGACGATATCGCCTTTCACCAGAATTTCACCGATCTCGCCCGGCGGCAGAGTGACGTCATCCTCGTCGGCGGTGCGCACCAAGAGGCCGCTCATCGAGCGCCCGACGGAGCCGAGGCGTTCGAGATAGCGCGGATGGTCGCGCATGGCGTGGAAGTCCTGGTTCAGCGACGTGATGGTCATCGGCGATTCACCTTGACCGTAGAGCTGGGTGAACTTGTTGCCGAAGCGATCCATCGCTTGCAGGATATCCTCCACATACATCGGTCCGCCGCCATAGATGACGGCCTTTAGGTTTGAGGTGTCGGAATCGATCGGCGACATCAGCATCCGTTTGACCATCGTGGGTGCCGCAAAGAACGCGAGATTGGGCCATGCTTTGATTAGCTCGAAGATCTCTTGCGGTTCGAAGCCACCGCTCTCCGGGATCACTTGGCAGGATCCCTTCATAATATGGGCAAGGCCATAGAGACCTGCACCGTGACTGATCGGGGCGGCGTGCAGCATTGCCGACCACGGCGCATAAGGGTCGACATCCGCCAAATAGCACCACGAACAGACCGCGAGATTTCTGTGCGAGAGCATGGCGCCTTTCGGCCGGCCGGTGGTGCCGCTGGTATAGAACAACCAGGCAAGATCATCAGCATTGGTTTCCACCATCTTAATCGGATCGGCCGCGAGGAGGGCTGTGTGATCCGGGTCGCCGAGGACAATCACCCGCTCTAATCCGTCGATTTCGGTGCCCCGAATTTCGTCGGCGAGATCGGCGGTTGCGATACAGACTTTCGAGCCGCTGTTCTCGATGATGTATTTGAATTCGCTCGGGTGGAGTTTGGCGTTGATCGGCACCGCCGCGAGGCCCCCGTGCCAGGCGCCGAACATGCATTCCATATATTCCGGACAGTTCTTCATCAACAGCGCGACCCGGTCACCTTCGGCCATGCCGATCCCGTGGCGCAAACCGCCCGCGATTCTGGCAACCCGGTCCGCCATTTCGGCATAGGTATGGACGACTTTGTCACCATAGGCGGTAGCGGGCTTGTCACTAACTGTGCCGCCGTTTCGCGCCACCCACATTGCAAGATTCACGGTCTCGTTCCCTCGTGCGATTGTTCCCATCTCTGAGCTTGGCGGAGTCTGGCGAAGGGCAACCCCGGGAGCAAACATTTTGACGGTAAATCCGTGACCTTGCGGCGTTCTAGCCGTAGTTTCGACACTGAATTCAACCCAAAGGACAATCCGTGTCCGCTGCACAGAACGCGCCCATCTTTAATGCCCCCGATGCGGTCAAATGGATTGCCGGTGTGACACTGCTGGCCCATATCGGGCGGGTGTATCTCTTGTCCGACGAGGGCGCGTTGTCCCTATTGGTGGATATGGCCTTTATTCCGGCCCGCTACTCGGAAGCGACTTTGGCTGCGCATGGCGTGGGATGGTCGCTTTTCTCAACGCCGGTGACGTATTTGTTGGTGCACGGTGATCTCACGCATTTGCTGGTGAACGTCTTAATGTTTCTGGCATTCGGTGCCGCGGTCGGTCGCCGCATGGGAAGCTGGGCGATGCTACAATTCTATGTGTCTTGCGGATTGGCGGGCGCCTTGGTGTTTTGGTTCTTTAATATTGGATTGATAGTACCTGTCATCGGTGCGTCGGGCGCTGTCGCCGGAATGGTCGGTGCGGTCTGCCGCATGAGTTTCCGGTCTTCCGATCCTTCTAATCCCATGCCTTTCAGTAGCAGAAGTTCGGCGCTCGGATTTGTCGTCGTGTGGATGGTACTGAATTTCTTTTTCGGCATGCTCCCGCCCGAAGCGCTCGGTATGGCGGGTGGGGGTATCGCCTGGGAGACTCATCTCGGTGGGTTTATATTCGGATTTATCGGAATTTCATGGTTTGACGGTCGTGGTTTGCCGCCAAATCGTTTTGAATTTACACCAACCGCACATACATAGCATGTGTAGGCGCTGGATTTGAGGAGGTCGACGCGATGGACACGATGCAGGCTCTTATTTCACGGGTATCCGTACCACCGAAACTGTTGAGCGATCCGGCACCCCGCGGCGCCGATCTGGATGAAATTATGGCGGCGGCGATGAGCGCGCCCGATCACGGGAATCTATCGCCATTCCAGTTCATCACCATTGAGGGTGATGCCCGAGCCAAACTCGGCGACGTTTTCGTCGAGGCGCTGAAGAAGCGCGATCCGTCGGCGGACGAAGCGATGATCGAAAAGGAACGAAATCGCCCGATGCGCTCACCGCTGATCGTCGTCGCCGTCGCGAAGATCGACGAGCATAACGAGAAAGTGCCAGCGGTCGAGCAGGCGGTCACTACGGGTATCGCCGCCTATAACATGATCGTGGCGGCTCAGGCCAAAGGCTATGGCGGCATCCTGCTGACAGGCAAGAACGCCAAAGACCTGAATGTGAAAGCGGCGCTGGGCATCGAGCCGACAGATGAAATCGTCTCTTTCGTCTATCTCGGCACGCCAATCAAACAGGTCAGCGAAAAACACCGCCCGGACGCCGCGCAATTCATGTCGGAATGGACGGGATAGCCCTTCTCTACAGCACGTCTTCTCTTGGCGTGTAGTCCATGCCGACGGCTTCCGCGACGGCTTCGTAGGTGACTTTTCCTTCATGGACATTGAGGCCTTCGAGAAATCCCGGATCACTTAAGAGCGCCTTCTTCCAACCTAGGTCGGCGAGCTTCAACGTATAAGGCAGTGTTGCGTTGTTGAGCGCGAAAGTGGAAGTCTGCGCGACCGCGCCCGGCATGTTGGTGACGCAATAATGGACGACGCCGTGTTTGGTGTAGATCGGGTCGTCATGGCTGGTCGGGCGGGATGTCTCAAAACATCCGCCTTGATCGATGGCGATGTCGACGACGACCGAGCCCGGGCGCATCGATTTGATCATCTCCTCGGTCACGACCTTTGGTGCTGCCGCGCCCGGCACCAAGACGGACCCGATCACCAAATCTGCGTCTGCCACGTGCCGTTCGACAGCATCAACGGTGGAGTAGACCGTGTTGAGCTGCGCGCCGTAGCGCCAATCGAGCTCATCAAGGCGGGGCAGGGAGCGGTCCAGTACGGTGACTTTGGCTTCCATTCCCATGGCGAGTCGGGCCGCCGCGCCACCAGCGACGCCGCCGCCGACAACACAGACCCGCCCGGCCAATACGCCTGGCACACCAGAGAGCAGGACACCGGCACCGCCGGGCTCCTTCTCCAGATAGTGGGCACCCACCTGAATGCTCATCCGGCCCGCGACTTCGCTCATCGGTACGAGCAGCGGTAAATGGCCATGTTGATCGGTTACTGTCTCATAGGCGATGCAAGTCGCGCCTGATTTGGCGAGAGCACGGGTCTGCGCCTCATCGGCGGCCAAATGGAGATATGTGAATAGAATTTGTCCCTCGCGCAGCATCTCGCATTCGACGGGCTGGGGTTCCTTCACTTTGACGATCATTTCTGCCGCCTCGAAGATTTCCGATGCCGTTGCCATGATGTCGGCGCCGGCCTGGCGGTAGGCGTCATCGTCGAAGCCGATCCCCGCACCACATCCGGTTTCCACAATGACGCTATGCCCATGATGGGTGAGCTCGCGCACACTCGCGGGGACGAGGCCGACGCGGTATTCATGGGTTTTGATTTCCTTGACGGTGCCGACCTTCATGCCGCTCTCCTGTAAATTCCCGGGCCCATATGGGGCGATATGCGCGCAACATTCATTGCTATAGGTCAATCCTACGCATTTATGGGTTTGTGGGGTTAGAAATTTGCGAGCGCCGCTGCGACTTTTTCAAATAGATCTTCCCACCCATTCGCCTCTCTAAACAAGCGCATGGATGGGTACCAAGGTGTAT
>JABJCS010000099.1 GCA_018665505.1 Alphaproteobacteria bacterium | reverse complement strand
TACTGCACCGCCACCAGAAGAACCCATTGGTGCCGCACTCCAAATCGACAATATCCGCTTGGAATTGGGATATGGATTGTTATCGCTGATCAACAATCCGAGTGAGCGGCGTCTCACGGATCAAATCAAGGCGTTGCGCCGACAATTGGCGGGTGAAATGGGTTACATCATGCCCGCAGTCCGCATCCAGGACAATCTACAGCTACCACCCAACAACTATATCCTACGGGTCAAGGAGATCGAAGCGGGGACCGGAGAGCTTCGGCCCAACAACCTGCTGGTCATGGACCCCAGAGGCGAGCAAATTTCGCTTCCCGGCGAAGCGACCATCGAACCGACATTCGGCTTGCCCGCGATGTGGGTTGGCGAACAACACCGCGAGGAAGCAATGTTCCGCGGCTTCACCGTGGTTGATGCGCCTACAGTCATTACAACGCATCTGACGGAAATCGTCCGCGATAACATGTCCGAACTGCTGTCCTTCTCCGAGACACAGAAGCTCTTGGACGAACTGGATGCGGGACATCAAAAACTCATCGCCGATTTAGTTCCGAACCAAATCAGTATCGGTGGTATTCAGCGCATTCTGCAGAATCTGCTTGGCGAACGGATATCCATACGCGATCTCGCAACAATCCTCGAAGGTGTCTCCGAGGCTTGTGGTTACACCCGCAACATCGGCCAGATTACGGAACATGTCCGTGCCCGGCTTGCGCGACAACTCTCCGACGATGTCGTCAACGAACAGGGCTTTATCCCGCTGGTGACACTCTCACCGGAATGGGAACAATCGTTCGCCGAAGCCATCATCGGCCAAGGCGACGACCGACAACTCTCAATGGCACCGAGCAAACTACAACAATTTATCACCGCAGTCCGCACCGTATTCGAACGTCACGCTATGCAAGGCGAGACACCGATCCTTCTGGTCAGTCCCGGCATCCGGCCATTCGTCAGATCGGTGGTCGAACGATTCCGCCCGGTGACTGTCGTCATGTCGCAAAATGAAGTACACCCAAAAGCAAAGATCAAAACGTTGGGTCAAGTGTAGGCTCGAAATACACATGAACGGGAATAAACACGAATGAGGCTTAAGACAATCCACGCGCGAACCATGCAGGAAGCGATGGAACTCGTTCGTGAACAAATGGGCGCTGAAGCCATCATCGTCGCGACACACGAGGACGAAGGCACGCGCGGCGTTCGCGTGACGGCCGCGTCAGATGCAGAAGACCGGCATATCCCAGAGGACGAGAGAGCCGTCACCTTCGAAACCCTACAATTAGTCGGCAACGCGCTGGATGACCACGGCACACCTCCTGATTTGGTGGACCGTATTTTAAATTCAGTTGCCGCCCAAGCGGTATCCGATACACACATGGCGCTCGCCGGTGCCCTTCAATCAACTTTCGAATTCATGCCTCTGCCGGAATCGGGAGGCCAATCGCGCCCAATCATGCTAATTGGTCCGCCCGGCGGAGGTAAGACATCCGCCGCAGCGAAAATGGCAGCGCGGGCAGTCATCGCCGGCCATTCTATGCGCCTGATCACAACGGATACGGTCCGCGCTCAAGGTATCGAGCAGCTCGAATCATACGCGAGCCGTCTCGGTCTCGAAGTGGTCCCCGCTCCCGACCCTCTGGCACTTATCGAAGCCATAGAAAATGCCAATCCGGAAGATCTAATCGTCATCGACTCGATGGGAGTTAATCCCTACAGCCCCGAGGATATGAGTAAACTTATCGACCTCACGAGCGCAATTGCCGTCGAACCAATTCTCGTTCTCACCGCAGGCCGCGACCCAATCGAAGCAATTGACATTGTGAAAGCATACGGGGAAGTCGCACCAAGCCGCATGCTAGTGACCGGCCTTGATATGGTTCGCCGGTTGGGCAGTGTTCTGGCATCGATAGATGCGTCGGGTCTGGCTTTTTGCGATGTCAGCCCATCGCCGAATATCGTCAACGGATTGCGGCCGATGAATCAGGTGTCGCTGTCCCGCCTTCTCTTACCATCGGAGCCCGCACAAACAGTGCCTCAAACACCCAGTCGGAAATCCGGAAGACAAGAAATAGACCCGTCCAACTCTCCCCAAGAAACGCCTCTAGAGGAGACCGTGGAAGATGATAAACTTGCGCCGACAGGCTCAAACTGACGGAAGCAAATCGTCTAACGGCGGAGCGGCGGGTTAATGAACACCCCGGTTCCGCCAACACCGCCATCGAGCGCGGTCCTCCAGGCTACCGCCCCAACTGCGACATCTACGGGCACTATCGTGCAATCCGCAACACCGCAAACGCCGTTGCAACTAGGACAAACGCTCGCCGCCACTGTCCTCAATCGCGTCGCTCCGGGACAGTTTCTGCTGCAGAGCGATAGCGGCCAACTAACCCTTCAAACCGCCGCCAACCTCTTGAACGGCAGTACTCTCAACCTTCAAATTCAAACTGCCGGTGCCCGACCTCAAGTACTGATTGTGCCGCTCCCTGGCCAAAACCGAACACCCCAAACTGCCAATGCATCGACAGCCCCCGCAATCACTTCGACTTTGACCCAAGGGAGCACCGCCAGCGCGACCGTCCTACGTCCCGTCACTGTTCCTCCCACCCCACCACTGTCACAAGGCATACAGGGACCGACGGGAGCGGCGATAGGAGCCGCATCAGGGGCAACGTCGGTCTCGGGTGTAGTCGCCCAATCGACGCCTGCTGGTGCGCCCGCAATCCGCGGCGCCGCAAAGCTGGGCGTCACGGCAACATCAGGCGGCGCAACAACGCCAGGAACCTCCTTGAGCAGCAGCACTTCGACCGGCGGCAGCTCGCAAACCCCTGTCCTTCCCAGCGGTTCGACCTTCAATGTCCGTATCATCTCCGTTGTCCCTGTTGGTTCCGGAGCGCCTCTCGCCTCCTCGAATGCTCAGGGTGCATTTAACGGAACCGTCACCGGCACAACACCGACGGGCCAAACCATTGTTCAAACTCCCCTCGGCGAAATAGCCCTCTCGGCCCGCTCCACCCTGCCCCGCGGCACCCAATTAAACCTGCATATGATGGGCACACCGAAGTTCCCCATGGGAACCGGCGATACCTCCTCACTGCTGCTATCCCAGCAATGGGAAGCCTTAAAAGATGCCATGGCCGCCATTCAATCCAGCGATCCAGCAGCGGCTCGAAATATGACACAGCAAGTTCTACCGCAAGCCGGCGGTCCGATGACCACCGGCATGTTGTTCTTCTTATCCGCGATGATGACTGGGGATCTTAGGCGCTGGATGGGTGAGGAAGCGATGCGAATTCTGCAACGATCCGGCGGCAATCTGCTTGATCGTCTCCGCCAAGATATCGGCGAAATGCAACGAATGGCGAACGAACCATCGGGCCAGGAATGGCGCTCTTATATCATACCTCTACTGGCAGGAGCCGACCTCCAACAGCTAAAACTCTTCGTCAGAGGCGAGAAGGAACCCGAAAACGAAGGCGAACAGGAAAAGAACCGCGACATTCGCTTTGTCATCGAAGTTGAATTCAGCAATTTGGGACCATTCCAGTTCGACTGCTTATCGCGCGAAAAAACCATTGATCTGATGATTCGGACCCGCGAAGCCTTGTCTGAAAGTATGCACGACGATATCAGAGCGATTTTCGCAAATGCGATCTCCGCGCTTGGATTTACCGGATCGATTAATTTCCAGAGGACCGAAGTTTTCGAACTTAACCCAACCCAAGAAATCCATGCCTCTCAGTCCGGGTTCACCGTATGAACGCGATCGAGACAGACGGCGACGATAGACTCAAAATTCGAGCTTGCCTGGGAACAATCGCTAATCCCAATCCGAAGATCGACTATCTAACGGTCCTCAAGCAGGACCTCGGCGAACAACTGTCCATTTC
>JABJCS010000768.1 GCA_018665505.1 Alphaproteobacteria bacterium | reverse complement strand
CATGAATTTTCCCCTAACTGGTTCTCACAACACCAAATGACCCCCATCAGGGAGTGTTGTCCCCACGAAGATAGGCGATCATTGATGGAAATCAAAACCATCGAATATTCTCGAGAGCCGCTTGCGGCAATCTCGCTTGCGATCGCGAAACCCGCGCTGTACATCCCGGCCCATGGCACGACTGGTATCCTTCACCGACGAGACGACCGAGGAAGCGGCGGCGCTTTTGCGCGCAGGCGCGCTCGTCTCGTTTCCGACCGAGACAGTCTATGGGCTGGGCGCCAACGCGCTCGATGACACGGCGGTGGCCGGGATTTACGCAGCCAAGAACCGACCGAGCTTCAATCCGCTGATCATCCATGTGCCCGATATCGAAACCGCACGCCGCTATGCCCATTTTTCGGATTTGGCGGAACGGGTCGCGGCGGCGCTATGGCCGGGACCGTTGAGCCTGGTCCTGCCGCGCACCAAGGATTGCCCACTCTCCAAACTCGTCAGCGCCGGGCTCGACACCGTGGCCATCCGGGTGCCCGCGAGCGCGCCGGCGCGGCGCCTGCTGGTCGCCGCCAGGGTGCCGGTCGCGGGGCCCAGCGCCAATAAATCGGGACAACTTAGCCCGACCGAGGCGCGCCATGTGGCGGACGGCTTCGGAGATGAGGTCGCGTTAGTGCTGGATGGCGGCGCGTGCGTGGTCGGGCTCGAATCCACCGTGCTCGATCTCTCGACCGAGACCCCGACCCTATTACGCGCGGGCGGTGTCACCCATGAGGCGCTGGAAGAATTGATCGCCGCGCCCGTGGCCGTGGCCGGGGTCGACGATACCGCACCTAAATCCCCCGGCATGATGTCACGCCATTACGCGCCGCGCACACCGCTCCGCATGAACGCTTCGGAAGTGAAGCGTGGCGAGGCGTTGCTCGGGTTCGGCGGCAGCAAGGGCGCAGTCGAGGATTTGAGCCCTGCCGGTGATTTGGTCGAGGCAGCCGCGAATTTATTCCGGATGCTGCATGAATTGGACGGCGGAGGGTATGCCGGGATCGCCGTGGCCCCCATCCCTGAGAGCGGCTTGGGCCGCGCCATCAACGACCGCCTGCGCCGCGCCGCGCGGGGCTGAGCCCTCACCCTCCCATATATTTAGACCTAATGATCGCTGGAGTGGATGATCTGCTCTTTCATCTCGGTCTCGTATTCAAGGCCTTCCGGCGTCAGGGTGGTGGTGAACGGGAAGACGCCGGTGCGCATCAGGCCCTTGCGGTCGAGTGCCGCCCACACACCCCGGTTGTTCAAACCGATCGCATCTTTCGTCATCACCACGCCGCTACCGACATGGAAATGGTTGCCGTGCGGTTGCGGGATTTGGCCGATGTGAATTTCGCCCTCGTTCTCCCCTGGCCCCGCGAGATCGGAGTCCGCAAAGCCCTGGAACAGCGCCAAGGTCTTGAGCTGCAGTTTGTTTAACTTCTTCGGATTGCGTTTCGGCGCCATATCTTCCTCAACTTGCTGTGCGATCCCATCGCGAGGTCTGGTTTCCGTCCTCCGTGGACTATATAGAAGTGACCAAAGCCTTCGGGGAATCACAAACAGTTTTTTGCGGGGAGGAATTTCACATGCGTCTCATCGTGCACGGCCAACAGGCCTTCGGACAGGCGGTTCTGGAGAAGCTCATCGAGCGCGGCGAGGAAATCGTCGGTGTCTATGTGGCGCCGGACAAGGGCAAACCGGACCCGCTGAAGGTCGCAGCGGAAGAAGCCGGGTTGCCGGTCTTCCAACCAAGTTCCTACAAGGAGCCGGAAGTCTGGTCGCAGATGAAAACGCTGAAGCCAGACCTTTGCGTCATGGCCTTCGTCACGCTCTTCGTGCCGGAGGAAGCGCTATACCTGCCGACGCATGGCACGATTCAGTATCACCCCTCCCTGTTGCCACTGCACCGGGGGCCGAGCGCCATCAACTGGCCGATCATCATGGGGCGCAAGGAGACGGGTCTTTCCATCTTCTGGCCGGATAACGGGCTCGACGAAGGGCCGATCCTCATTCAGAAGACCTGCTCCATCGAGGAGAACGACACCCTGGGGACGGTTTATTTCGACAAAATCTTCCCAATGGGTGTGGATGCGATGCTGGAAGGCGTCGATCTGGTGAAAGCTGGCAATGCGCCGAAAATTGATCAAGACCACAGCCTCAAGACCTACGAGAGCTGGTGCCGCAAAGCGGATGTGGAACTCGATTTCTCAAAGCCGATGCAAGAGGTCCACAACATGATCCGCGGCGCAGATCCGGTGCCGGGTGCCTGGACGACCTGTGGCGGGGCGGAGATACAGCTTTACGGCTCGACCAAGGCGGCGAGTGCTTCTGGCGCGCCGGGCGAGATCGTCGAGATTTCCGATGACGGCATGACCATCGCGTGTGGCGACGGCGGCGTTCGGGTTGCTCGGATCAAGGGTGATGCGAAGAAGATCGCGGCGAGTGAGTTCGCTTCGGGAGCCGGTGTCGCGGTCGGATCGAAACTCGGGGGCTAGATAAAGAAGAGCGCTACTTCGTTTCGTCGTCGAGGCGCATCAGCAAGTGCCCGATGGCGGCGGCGGAACGCATGCCGTAGCGCCGCTCAATATCGGTGCGACCGGAGGCCTTCTTGGCCTGTTTCGCCAAGGGGGCGTAGAGCGCCTTCAGCATCGCGACCAGGCCCGGACGGTCCAGTTTCCAGGATTCGACCTTCTCGCCCTCGAACGCGTAATACTCGGCCGTGACCAATTGCGCATTGACGGTGAAGAGCAGCCAGGTGATGCGCTTGTCGAAAGCGTCAAAGGTGAGTGCGGCGGCGGCCAAAGCCTCGTCGACCAGCGCGTTCGCCGTCCGATTGTCGTAGATATCGTACCAGCGGAAGTGATCGACGTCGTCGTCCTTCAAGCGATTGATCAAATCCTTGCAGTCGCGTCGGAAGCGCTCGCATTGCTCGAAACCGACCATCTGCTCGACGGTCTTCAGGAAGCCCGGAATGAGACGCCGCGAGACCATGCCATTGCCTTGATCCAACTCACCCTCGGCCGGGAACAGTTGGCAGAACCGTTGGATGAGGACGCGCTCAAACGGCCGTGTGCGGGTGCGGTCCCAAATGTCGCGTTCATGCTCGCGCAGGATTTCCTCGAACTTGTGCTGAAAATTCACCAGGGTTTTATCTCGGCCCTTCTCCATGAAATCGTCGATAAGGCCTTGGACATCCTGGGCCGACAGTCCCTTTTTCGACGATTCAGCGGCCGCCCGGATCTTGAACGAGAACTCGTCCAACACCAGTTTGGCCAATTCGTCGGAAGCGTCGGCACCCATCATCCGCCGCATCATTGGGCTCTCAACCATTGAAAATCCTTTATCCTCGTACTTTGCGTGAGTTGGTCTGAGTATCGACCATTTTTTCGGCCCGCGATATGACGGTGGTCACAGCGTAAGAAAGCCCCCCGCGAAGGCAAGCGCCATTGTGAGTTAGGATTATGGGAACTACACTGGCGAAAATCCACACTCAGGGCGACTAAAATGATCGATCAACCTTTCCGCGGCGTGCTGGCGCCGGTTTTGACCCCGTTCACCGCCGATTTAACCCCGGATGTGAGCCGTTTCACCGCATTTTGCCGCTGGCTGTTGGCGCAAGGCGCTGATGGTCTCGCCGTCTTTGGAACCACCAGTGAAGCCAATTCGCAATCGTCGGATCAGCGCATGGCACTGCTCGATTCGTTGATCGATTCGGGTGTCCCCGGCGCCAAATTGATGCCCGGCACCGGCGCCTGCTCCATTGATGAAGCGGTACGCCTCAACAAACACGCGGTCGGCCACGGATGCGGCGGCGTTCTGATGCTGCCGCCGTTCTATTACAAAGGCGTGTCGGACGACGGATTGTTCGCTTGGTTCTCGGAGGTCGTGCAACGGGTTGGCGACGATGCGCTAAAAATCTACCTCTACCACATCCCCCCGCAAACCGGGACGCCGTTCAGTCTCGATCTGATAGGCCGCCTGATCAAGGAATACCCGAGCACGATCGTCGGGTTGAAGGATAGCGGCGGCGATTGGGCCAACACCAAATCGATCCTCGACGCCTTCCCGGGCTTTGGCACCTTCGCCGGCTCCGAAGTCTTCCTGCTGGATACGCTGCGGGGCGGCGGCGTCGGTTGTATCACCGCGACTGGCAATGTGAACCCGACCGGCATCCGCAAGGTCTACGAAAACTGGGAGACGCCGGAAGCCGACGCGTTACAGGCCGCGATCACCAAGACACGGAAGACCATTCAGTCCCGCACCCTGGTGCCGGCACTGAAGGCGATTATCAGCCACTACCACAACGATGCCGAATGGGGTCGCTTGATGCCGCCGATGATGGCTCTCTCGGCAGAGGAGCAAAGCGGATTGATTGCAGATCTTGATGCCGACGAAGGCTTCTCGATCGCGCCGGCCAAGTTGGAAAACGCAGCGGAGTAATCAGTCAAAAGGCGCGCGGAAGCTACTCCGCGCGCCGAAACCCCGCCGCGATCCAGTTGGCGACATAGCAGCCGATCGTAAAGATGACGATCACGCTGACCATGATGAACACGCCGCTGAGCCCGGGCGAACCAGAGGTAAACTCTACCCAGATCAAGAGTTCCAGCACCGCTGCTCTGTTAAGCACAAATATGAAATAAGCCCCGCCGCCGGCCAACGCGAGCGTGGAGATCAGACGAAGCCAGCCGACCGTTGAATTTTGCGTCATCGCTTACGGTGATCCTGTGATTGATTGGGCGTCTTCGGGTGGGCATAGGGATGCTTATAAGGGCGCGACACGTGCTCTACATTTGCCAACCGCGCGGTGAATTCAGCATTGATCGCAACCAGCTCGTCTTCCGTCCGGTAATGCGCCGCGAGATCGGCCTCGTACTCCGCGTCTAGTTCCGGCGGGTTGTCGCGATACCATCGGACAGTTTCGGCCAAGCCTTCTAACGGTGGCACGATATCGGTATATCCCAGGTCCGCGCGCATGCGGTGGACGTCGAACAATTGGTGATTGATCACCGCTTTCCCAATCAGGAAATCCCGCGCTGGATAGGCGTAGGGGCCGGGAATGCCGACGACCTCCAGCGCGCCGCCCATTGCGTCGATGATCACCTCGACCCATTGCGCTAAGGTGAACTGATGGACGTCGGCGCAGTTGTATATTTTGCCGCCCGATGCTTCCGGCTGATCGACCGCCAACAACACCGCATGCGCCATATTTACCGCGTAGCCGCGCGACAACAGCACCTGCCCGTCGTCCGGCACCACAATGTGTTTGCGGCCGTCCAGAATGCGCCGCATCACGCGCCACTCCATCGGGATGAGCTGGCGCGGCCCATAGATCAGCGGATAGCGCAGATGCGTCGCTGCATAAGACCCGGCTTCGTGCTGAGCCATGACCGCGTCTTCGCTGATCCGCGCCAGATAGCCGAAACGGAACTCATCCTCCGTCTCGACCCGGGGGGCGTCCTCCGGTAAAGGCACCTGAAGCCCCTGCGGAAATAAACGCTCGGGCTGGCGTGAGCCGCGAAATCCCGGCGACCCGCCGATGGTGATCAACCGCTCCGTATGCGTGGCCACGACCTCGGCCACATAACGCATGCGCCCATATGTGGCGACGATCACATCGAAACGCCGTTCGCCCAGCGCTTCCGCCAAGGTTTCCTTGAAATGCGGATCACCGACGATGCGCTCCACATGGGACGGGATCAGATCGCTGTCATGGCTGCCGCGATGCAGAATCGCGGTTTCGTAGCCGCGCTCAATCAAGCCATTCACGATATGCGGTCCGGTCGGCCCGGTGCCGCCGATTACCAATGCTTTCATAGAAATGCCCTCGAGGCGCGGACTACATCATGCCGCCGCCGTCACCCTTCTCTTGGCTGGTGAAGATCGACCCGTAGCCACTCTTCGACCAATCGGGCGGCACCGGACAGGGACGCGGATCCATATGCGGGATCTTCGCCGCCTCGCCGCGCACGATCTCGCCGGACAGCGACGTATGTGTGGGATGATACGCCCAGGGAAAGGCATCCGCCGAGGAATACACATAGAGCAGGATCGGCCGCACGCGGTTGGTCTCATTGCGTTTCGAGCCATGAATGGTACGGCAGTTGAGTGCCAAGACCGTGCCCTTATCCCCGGTCGGCCCATCGGCCTTGTCCGTCGGCAGAGATGCCAATTCGCGGGGCGGCACGGTCCCCGTCCAATTCCCCTCATCGTCGTAATGCGGGAAGAGGTCGCCTTTATGGCTCTTGGGAATCAAGGTCAGCGGACCTTGCGCGTCCTCGCATCCGTCCAGATAGAGACCCAAGGTGACCGGACTGTAATTCGTGTGCGGCCAGAAGCAGATATCCTGATGCCACTTCACGATCTCGCCGCCGCCCGGATGCTTGTAGTTGATCTTGCAACTGTGAAATTTCACGTTCGGCCCCACGAGATCGGCTGCGATATCCGCGAACGGCGACTCAACCGCAAATTTCTTGAAGACCGGGTGGACGTCGACCGGCGACTTGATGCGCCGCACATGAGGATGCGCCGCGGTATGCTCCGGCGCCAAATCAAACTTACTGCCGGATTCAGTTTCCTTGCGGCCCTCCTGCAAACACTCGTCCGACGCACCCCGCACCGCTTCCAGCCACTCTTTCGGAATCAACCCTTCCGACGAGACATACCCGGACTCGAAATAAGATTCGCGCTGTGCCTGGGTCAGCATCCGCGGTTCGTGTTTTAGAATATCTTCGGGCGTCATTCTTCAGTCCTCTCCCTCAGGAAGCTTTCGCCAAGGTCTCCTTGCGCTGGGACGCAAAGATGCTGCCATAGCCTTCCTTATCCCAGTTCGGCGGCACTTCGATTGCGAACGGGTCCATATGGACGAACTGTGCGGCCTTGCCGCGCACGATCTCTCCCGATTTCGTCGTCGGTGTTGGCGACGGCATCCAAGTGAAGGCATCGGCGGAGCTGTATACATACAGTAGCAACGGCCGCTCCCGGTCGGTCTTGTTGTCCATCGAGCCGTGGATTGTCCGGCAGTTGATAGCAATAATGGTCCCGGCCTTGCCCGTCAGGTTCACCGCGTTCTCCGGCTTCGCTTTCAGTAGATCGTCCTTCGAGAGATAGCCGCTCCAGGTGCGATCTTCGTGGAAATGCGAGTACAACTCGCCCTTGTGGCTGCCGGGAATGCAGGCGAGCGGGCCTTCTGCTTCTCCCACGTCGTGAAAATAGACGCCGAGGGTTACCGGACTGAAGTTCGTGTGCGGCCACGCCGGAATATCCTGGTGCCACTTCACCACTTCGCCACCGCCCGGATGCTTGTAGTTGACCTTGCAACTGTGGAACTTCACATCCGGCCCCACGAGATCGGCCGCGACCTCCGTGAAGACGGAATCATGGGCGAATTCCCAAAAATCCGGATGCCGGTCGACCGGTGCCCGCAACCGGCGCACATACGGTTTGTCCGGTGTGTGATCGGGGCTAAGGTCGTATTCCTTATTGGATTCGCTGAATTGCCGGCTGCGGTCGATGAACTCGTCCGACCGCGCCCTCAAGCGCTCCAACCATTCATCGCTCACCAGACCTTCGGCGGCGACAAACCCATTCTCGAAAAAGAACTCCCGCTGCTCTTGGCTCAGGGCGGTTGGCTTATGTGTCAGAATATCTTCCGGTGTCATGAATTTTCTCCCTTGGCGAGCAATCTAGGTCACGGCCAGACTACCTCAATTCAGAACGCTCAGGCTATAATTACAAAGAATCGTTTGTCCGTCAGACAACGTACCGTTCCCCGGCCGAAGAGCCGGGGTCCAGCGCTCTCGGTAACAATTGATCGAACTAGGCCCCGGCTCTTCGGCCGGGGAACGAAAGGGATATCAGTCCGGCAGAATCAGAAGCTCCAAGTAGCACGACGCGTCACTCTCATGATGGACCGTGTTTCGGGCCACTCGGATATCCGCGTCGGTATCGCGTGCTAAAACCGGATTGCCGCTATTGGTATTGCGGGCCCGGCGCGGGAAATTGCTGCTGCTCACGTCGACCCGCAACCGGTTTCCCGCCTCGACCGTGTGGTGAATATGGGATAGTGGAACTTTAATGCGGACGACCTCGCCACTCGACAACCGGTGCGGTTCGACCGCGCCGTCGCGATACATCGCACGGACCACGCCATCCATTAACAAGGTCGCTTTTCCGTCAGGAGATACTTCGACGAGCTTCGCCACAACATCGATGTCGGGACAATCCGACGATATATGTACGGAAACGCTGACCGGCCCCGCCAGGGTCATCGCTACTTCCAACGGTGAGCCAAGATAAGTCAGGCCGTAATTCGAATGTGCTTCCGCCGGTCGTTGGTCTAGTGGGCCGGGATCGATAGCCATATTGCGCCCGCCAAATGTGGGAACAGGGTCGCGGGGATCGTAAGTGAAATGCCGCACTCCGCTCGAGCCGTCCTCTCCCGACAACGTGCCATCAACGCTGAGGGAAAGCCGCATCGGGCGGGCCGCCGGAACCGGCCAGCGCTCCGCCATTTGCCAATCCTTCGCGACATATCCCGCCGGATCATCCGTCCAAGCGTGCGGGGAGTAATGTATCGGCGGCTCCTGCATGATCTGTGAATCAGCATCTTTCAGCCAGTGATCGAACCATTCGAAGTAAGGGTCACGGGGCCAGAACTGCTCTTCGTAAATGAAATAATGACCGTTCGGCCCAATCCACAGTCGCTGATTGCCGACCCGCGCTTGAATATCCGAGTAGGCGGCGAGCACGCTGGTCAGGAAGATGTCGTACCAAGTGGTCGCATGAAATCCGGGAATGTCGATGGTGCGGCGGAAATTATGCGCGGCGCGAAACCCGTCAGGTACCGGGTGCGTGACGATGTCATCGAGAAACGGCTGCCAGGTCGAGAAATCCGGATAGCCCGCCATCGGCAAGGACATCCAATCTTCGGATCCGGTATAGGGCGGCGTCTCCTGCCGCGCAGCGTCCAGCTTTTGGTAGCGCTCCATGGCTCGCTCCGCCGCCGCATCCATCTCCGCCTCACTGAGCCCCGCGCGCACTCGCGCCGCTTCACGGTGAGAAGCCGAGAGCCCCGGAATATTCTTCGCCACCCAAAGCCAAAGCCGTTCCATCTCAATCGATTGGCCCTCATACACCACATCGTCATAGATGCTGGAGCCGCCGACCTGCGCCCAAAACGCCTGCAGGGACGGATGCCGCGTCGATGCCGCCGCATAGGTGGTGGTGGCGCCGGCGGAGGAACCGGACATACCGACCCGCCCATTGGTCCACTCTTGGGCCGATATCCATTCCAACGTGTCCCATCCGTCCGACGCGTCGTCCGCATACACCCGGTCTTCCCCTTCGGAGGCAAACCGTCCGCGCGTGTCCTGGTAGACGGCGGCGTAACCTTGACGGACAATGTTCCGCCATCCCCGCAGAATAGAGCCCCGAAGCGGCTCCTCGACGGCAGGCAGCCAGCCTTGCGATACATCCGTATTCGCCGTCCCGCCGGAATTGGTGATGCCATAGGGCGTGCGCTGCAAAATGACCGGATAGCGCGGCCCACCGTCCGGCGGCAGAAAGACGAACGTGTTCAATTGCACGCCATCACCCATCGCCACATAGGTTTGGAAACAGCGCGCCCCGGTTTCAGAATCGATATGGTCGGTCATTCTTTTTGCCTTACCGCAGTGTCACTCTCTATGACCTAGTAGAGATCATCCGGATTTCGCGGGCCAACAATCACGCAAGATCGAAAGAAACGCTGCCGCCGCCGGGGTGACTACACGATCCCGACGACTGATAACGGAAAGATGCTGTACCGCGCCGGGTGCCTTCAAAGGGCGAGACGACACTTTATCGGGATGGCCACCGTTGAAATAGGTCGCCGGGACGATTGCAGCTCCCAAGCCTTCAGCGACGAGTTGGAACGCCGTGGTGAACTGACCGACGGTGAAATGCGAATTGAGGATGACGCCGGCGGCTAATGCGGCGACGTCCAACGTGCGCCGCGCCGCAGCTTCGGTAGGCATCGAAACCAATCGCTCTTCAGCGAGATCGCTCAAAGATACCGATTTCCGCCGCAGTAGCCTGTGCCCATTCGGCAACGCGATGCGGAAGCCATGCTTGCCCAAAGCCTCCAATTCCAAATGTCCGCCAACATCGGCGCTATCACCAAGCCCAAAGTCGGCCGACCCGCCGCGCACCTCTTCAAGGACACGTGTTTGCACACCTTCGCGCAACTCGACGGCGACGCTCGGATATTGTTCGGCAAATTGGCGGATGACGGTCGGCAAGATACCGTGCGCAATGGTCATCAGGCTCGCGATCACCACCTGACCGCGTTCAACATCCGCCAATTCGCGGATATTGCGGATACCGAGACCAAGATCGCTCAGTAATCTTTCCGCAATTGGCATGAACTCCCGCCCGGCCGCAGTTAAGGCGACTCGGCGGGTCGTCCTGGTGAAAAGCGTAACGCCCAGCATGTCCTCCGCTTTACGCACTGTCCGAGTCAGCGTCGGTTGCGATATTCCAAGATCGGTGGCCGCCGCAGCAAAGTTGCGATATTCGGCAACCGCTACCAATGCCCGCAGATGACGGGTACTGAGATCCAATCCCAAACTACGATTCAAATCATCCATGTGAAATTCTATTATTGTGATTTATGCATTAATATATCGTATCGGATAATAATTGCATTAATTAAAAAATACCCAAATAATCCCTATCATCGCCGCCACGCAGGAGGCGGCTATATCAATTGTTAGACAGACAAAGGGAGCCCTCGGGAATGACGCTCAGTTCGAAACGCTACGAGGTCGACGACATCCTCGCGGCGCAGGAATTCTATCACAGTCGGCAGTGGACCGACGGGTTGCCCGTGGTCCCGCCCACCGCCGACGCGGTGCAGGCCTGCCTTGATTGGGCGATGATGCCGGCGGATCATCTGGTTGGGATCGAGCCGGTGCGAAACCGCGCCATCACAGCCGAGAAGCTCGCCATCAACGCCATTATGGCAGGCTGCTTGCCGATGCATTTCCCGGTCGTGATCGCCGCCTTTACCGCCATGCTGCAGGAGCCATTCCTAGTCCACGGCGCCACGGCGAGCACCGGCGGCTGCGCAGTCCTGGTCGTGATCAACGGCCCAGTCCGCGAAGAAGTCGGCATGAGCAGTTCGTTCAATGTGCTCGGCTCCAGCGACCGCGCGACAACGGTTATCGGACGCGCCATTCGCCTCATCCTGTGTAACTTACTGGATGTGCGGCCGGGGCAGATCGATCGATCCACCTTGGGCCATCCCGGCAAGCTCAGTTATTGCATTGCCGAGGACGAGGACAACTCGCCCTGGAATTCGCTGGCCGAAGATCGAGGTGTTCCGCGCGAAGCCTCCGCGGTGACCGTCATGGCCGCTGGCGCGCCGCGCCAACTCATGAATGAGTGGACAACGAAGCCCGAAGAAATTCTCGATACGTTCTGTGCCGAGATCAAAGCCAATCTGCGCCACTATTCGATCTATCCCGGCAATTACGCCATCGTCATCCCACCGCAGCTGCGCACGCACTTCGATGAAGCCGGTTGGGGGCGCAAGGAGATCCAGCAATACGTCTTCGAGAACGCCCGTATCCTTCGCCGCGAATGGGCGGATGTCGGCAAGGGCGCGGTGGTCGGACGACGCGGCGACCAAGAATACCCCGCCCTCCCCGATCCGGAACATTTGCTGATCATTGCGGCGGGCGGACCGGCCGGCGGCTTCGGCGCGGTCATCCCGCCGTGGCTAGGCCACAAGAGCAAAGCCGTCACGGTCGCGATCGGCGCCTGCCTCGATTGCGAACCCCCGGCCAACTAATTAACACACTTCCAAAGACCAAGGAGAAGCACATGACGCTTGAAATACTGGACCCGACCCACGAGGGAGATACCAGCGGCTTCGCGCTCGCATCCCGCCTCTCGGCCCTGGAAGGGGCCACGGTCGGTATCATCTCGAACGGGAAGCGGAACACGATCCCGTTCTTTGACGCCTTCGAGGATGAGATGAAACGAACATACGGCGTGGCCGAGGTCGTCCGCCGTATCAAATCCAACTACAGCGCACCTGCTGACAAGTATATCGTCGAGGAAGCGGAAAATTGGGACGCTGTCGTCGCCGGGATCGGCGACTGAGGCAGTTGCTCATCGTGCAGTTTGCATGATGCAGTGATTGGCGAAAAAATTGGTAAACCTTCTGTCGGCATCATGACGACGAAATTCGTCAGTGCGGCTGAATTGATGGCTCGGGTGTTGGGCGTGGACGGCTATCCGTTCGTGGTCATCGACCATCCCATCAGCAGTGCTTCGGGAGAGGTGCTGGACAATTGGGCGAGACAGGCCGCACGCGAAAGCATGGACCTGCTCATAGGCGCGAACCGTTAATCACGCATGAGCGATACATCCGCCGCGCAAGGCGGCCCACTCTCCGGATACAAGATCGTTGATATCGCCGGGATCGGGCCCTCACCCCTCTGTTGTTCACTGCTTGCGGATATGGGTGCGGAAGTCATCCGTATCGACCGTAAGGGGCAGACCGGCCTCGGTTTCGAATACGCGGGCGCTAAGGCGGATATTCGCCGCCGCGGACGCCCCTCCGTTGCCGTCGACCTGAAACATCCCAAAGGTGTCGAGACCGTGCTGCGGTTGGTGGAGAACGCCGACGCCATCATCGATCCCATGCGCCCCGGCGTGATGGAACGCCTCGGCCTCGGCCCCGATGTCTGCATGGCTCGCAACCCGCGCCTCATCTTCGGTCGCATGACGGGATGGGGGCAGACCGGACCGCTCGCCAATGTGGCGGGGCATGACATCAACTACATCTCGCTCTCCGGCGTGTTGTATGCCATCGGGACAAAGGAACGTCCCGTCCCGCCGCTCAACGTCATCGGTGATATGGGCGGCGGCGCGATGTTCCTCGCCATGGGATTGCTCGCCGGTATCCTTGAAGCCAAGAACTCCGGCAAAGGCCAAGTCGTAGATGTCGCCATGACCGAAGGCTCGGCCTATCTGGCGATGGCGTGTTTCGGCCTCGCCTCCGCCGGTCACTGGAAGGATGAGCGGGAAAGCAACGCCCTCGATGGCGGTGCCCCGTTCTGGCGCTGTTACGAGACTAAGGATGGCAAACATATCTCGCTCGGCGGCGTGGAGGCGAAGTTCTACGCAATGCTGTTAAAGGCGCTCGATCTCGACCCGGCCGACCTGCCCGAACAATTGGATCCGGAAGGCTGGCCCGAAGTCATCGCCAT
>JABJCS010000767.1 GCA_018665505.1 Alphaproteobacteria bacterium | reverse complement strand
GGCCTCAATGCCCGTGCGGCGGAGATATTGGGAGAGTAGGGAGCGCCGTCGCTCTCGTCGTACCGTATCGTATCCCGGCCGCAGCGCAGCGGAGATCCGGGACCCAGTTCACGCCTGCAAGTGCCGGAAGATGCTGGATCCCGGATAACGCCAACGCGTTTCCGGGAAACGATAGCGGAGCAAATCTTTATCCTTCACTCCAATACCTTACCCTGAACCTGTCGAAGGGCGGGCCCTCCTCGTACTACGACAGGTTCAGTAAGAGGCTCTAATCGGAGGATGATGCGGGAGCGTTCATAAAAATCGCGGAACAACCCCATACACAGTATTACGATACCGCTGATTCGCCCGTATAGAGGGGTTCTGTAAAGCGATATCGGTGATCCACGAGTCAAAGAACGGGGCGTACACTATCACATATTAGACAAAATATCACGATTCGTTGGCCGCCATTTTAATGGACTCAGATGCGAACTCGAAGACCTCAGGCCGGTTTTACGAAGTGGAAGCTGCCCCAGACCATGTGACCGGCTTCGCCGCCATCCACCCAGTACTGCATGCCGTTGCCGATCTTCTCGAGGAAGGCTTCGCTGATCTCCTGCTTGAGCTCGTCGTGGCGGCCCCGGGTTTCGGCGACGATGGTGCGGTAATTGGTGAGGAAATCTTCCGTCCGATCCTCATAACCGCGATCGATGAATCCAGCGGCCTTGGCATCAGCGAGATACCCCTCGACGGTGCCGAAAGAGACGAGATTGGCGCGCTCGAGCATGGGCTGAAGAACTTCCGCCGGGGCCGACGGTGTGGCCATCGGGTCGGCGAAGACGAACTCTCCGCCGGGCTTCAGGATGCGGAAAACTTCGCGCATCAACTGAGCCCGGTCGCCGCAATGCAGGAAGGCCTCCTGGGACCAGGCGATGTCGACCTGCGCGTCCTCCATCGGGATGTCTTCGTAGTTCCCCTCGAGGGGGGTGATCTTGCCGGCGAGCCCTTTCGCCGCGTTGGTCTTGGCCATGGCCTCGAGCTCTAGCGCACTGGCGTTGAGGGCAATACCGGAACAGCTATAGTCGGTGACCAGCTGGCGGATCGGACCGCCGAAACCGGCACCGAGGTCGATCACGGTCGAGTCCGAACTCAATGTGTCCAGCCGACCGGCGATGTAAGTCACCGCGCGGCGGGCGGCCTCGCGGATGCCGATGCCGGGCTCATCAAAGATGCCGACATGAATGCTCTCCCCACCCCAAATTTTCCGGTAGTAAGTGTCCGTGTCCGAGCTGTTGTAGTAATCAGTGCTTTTCTGAATGGCTTCTTCGGTCTTGTCGGACATCAGGGCTCTCCTCGCTGCAGGTCGGCGTCCCGCGAATGGAACGTTATATAGGTAAACCTGATATGAAGCGCCGTCCAATCAAGGTTGTGGGCGGTGCCGGCCGCGATCTGGCAAACGTCACGCAACCCGGCTCGGCATCTCCTGCCCCGTCAATCCCGCGATCAAGTTCTCGATGGTGCGCTGGACCATACCGATCCGCGTCTTGCGGGTGGCACTGCCCAGGTGTGGTGCGATCACCAAGTTCTCCAAACTCAACAACGGATGGTCGCGGGGCAGGGGCTCCGGCTCCGTGACGTCGAGGCCGGCGGCCCAGATCGTGCCATCCCTCAATGCGTCGACCAAGGCGTCATGATCGAGCACGCCGCCCCGTGCTGCGTTGATCAGGATCGCGGTCGGCTTCATCTGCACCAGCTCCGCGCGACCGATGGTGTTGCGGGTATCGGGCCGCATCGGCAGGTTGAGTGCCACGAAATCTGATTGCGCTAACAGGTCCGCTAGGCTCGCGTAAGTCGCCCCCAATTCTGCCGCGATCTCGGGAATTTCGTTCCGGTTGTGATAGAGGATTTTCATATCGAAGCCGGAGGCCCGGCGCGCCACCTGTTGCCCGACACCGCCCATGCCGATGATACCGAGCGTGGCGCCATAGACTTCCTGTCCGTGCCAGATATTCGCATCGTAATGGGTGAATTCCGGCCCGCGTGCGAAATGATCGCCGCGCACGATATGCCGCGCCGCCGCCAACAGCAGCGCAAAGGTCATATCGGCGGTGGCCCCATCGACAAATTCCGGCGTATTGCCGACCGGAATGCCCCGCGCCTTGGCGTCCTCCAGATTAATATGATCGATCCCGACCCCCTGATTGCTGATTACCCGCAGGTTCGGCATCGTGTCCATGACAGCGCCGTCGATAATCGGATGCCCATAGACGAAAAACCCGTCGGCGGCCTCGAGCAGGGCCGGGTTGGTGGAACCGTCCTCGTGCCAAAGATGGATCTCGCAATCGACGGCCTCCACCATCTCCATGATCC
>JABJCS010000766.1 GCA_018665505.1 Alphaproteobacteria bacterium | reverse complement strand
CCGAGGCAATAACAAACGGCGGAGTTTGCCGCCGACCCTCTCCCCTGACAAAGAATATCGTTCGCCCGCGCAAAGCGAACCGCGTCGTGGACCGTCAAAAAATACGGCGCGTAGGAGAGCTCGCCGATCAATTTCAGCTCGTGCTCGACTTGCTCGCAGACACCGCGCGGAACACCACCCGGATAGCGTTGCTTTGCCCCGTCCCAAGTCATCGCTTCGAGCGCTTCTTGTGGCGGCGTCCCGTCCGGCGACACTTCATCGGGATATTCATAGCGCAATTCATCAAGGCTAAACCGGCATCGCTCGGCGATCTCCACGGTTCGGGCAATGGCATCGGGATAGTCCCGAAACAGCAACGCCATTTCCTCCGGCGGTTTCAAACGACGCTCCGCATTCGCCACCAAACGATGTCCGGCCTCGTCCAAGGTGCATTTCTCGCGGATACAAGTGACGACATCGGCGAGAGGGCGGCGCGCGGCGCTATGCATATGTGCGTCGTTCGCCGCGACCAACAGCATGCCATGCGCCGCCGCGAGGTCAGCCAGACAAGCCAGCCGCGCCGTATCATCTCCACGTAACAGATGATTGGCGACGATATAGCAATTCCCCGGGAAAGCGGTGCTCAGTTCGTTGAGTTGCACCCCAAGCACAGGAATGGCGAGGTCTGTCGGCGACACCACCAGAAAGATAACCCCTTCACCCCATTCCAGCACGTCTTGGCGTCCGATCTCGCACTCGCCTTTCGGCGCGCGGCGACGGCCGGTGGTGATCAATCGAGAAAGACGGCCATAGGCAGCACGGTCAGTCGGATAAGCTAACAAGCTGATACCATCGACAAGATCGAGCCGCGCTCCGACGCAAAGCTGAATACTCGCTTCCTTGGCCGCGATATGAGCACGCACGACACCGGCTAGACTGTTGCGGTCGGCAATGCCGATTGCGCTATAACCGAACGCGGCGGCCTGCAACGCCATTTCCTCCGGATGCGACGCGCCGCGTAGAAAACTGAAATTCGTGGTGACCTGGAGTTCGGCGTAGGATGGCATCAGGCAAACAAGCCATGCACGAACCAGCGGCTCTCCTCAACGCCGCCACCTTCGCGATAGAGCCAGAGACGCCGTCCTTCGGCATCCTCGATGCGCCAATAATCGCGTGTACCTCCGGTCCAGGCCTGGTCCTGACGCCACCATTCAGGGGCAATTCTTTCCGGCCCCTCGATGCGGCGGAGTTGATAGAGTTGCCGCCGCCAACGGAAGACTGATGGTGGAGCGCCGTCTCCCTCCTCCGGTGTCATCGGCGTCATCGGTTCCGGGTCGCTTAGCAGCCGAACGGGTCTTTCGGCGCATAAGCCCTCACCCTCCCACCGCGACGCGGCGGGCCCCTCCCTCTCTAATGAGACCGGCATCAAACGCTGTGCGCTCTCCGGCAGGTGGCTTTCCCCCGGTTGCAGAGAATGCAAGCGGCCGAAGCCGAGCCGGTTGCCGAGCCTATCCAACAAAGCCCCCATGGATTCGGTAGCGTCTCCCGCTTCTCCTTTCAGGATCGTTTGATCAGCTTCCAACTTCTCTGTCGCTGATGCCGAGAGGATCATGGTCTCGACACCGAAACCGGGATCAAGCGTCGTCAAACGTTCCTGAAAGAGGCGGGCCAGATGCCGGGCTACGCGGGTCGCACGGGCTGTGCCGACCGCCACTTCCTGCACCGATCCGTCGATCCGGAAAAGAGTCAGCTCAAGGCGTCTTCCCCCCCGCGCGGCATGGCTCAGTTGATCGCACAAATCCCCCAATAAATGATCGAGCCCCCGGGTAATGTCATCCGCATGTCCGATCGGCTCAGCGAAGGCAAGACGACTGCGGAAAGGTGCCACATAGCGGCGAGGAGAGATAGGCTCCGAGACGCGTCCCAACGCCTGATCGAGGCGGCGCGCGGTCTCCTCGCCGAACCGGGCGGCAAAGGGTGCGCGGGGTAGTGAATAGAGATCGCCAATCCGGCGAAGACCAAGCCGACTCAAGGATGACGCTACTTCGGGCATCAAGCGTAGGCCCGCGACCGGCAGTGACGCGATCCGGCGCCGTGTCTCGTCCTCCTCTACAATGATCGGCTCGTCCGCGAACCGGGCCAATGCCCAGGCTGCTCCCGGCGTCGATGCCAAGGCCGCTTGCGCGCTGAAACCAAGATGCGAGAGACGAGTGAGCAAATCTTTGAGCAGCGCTTCTTCGCCACCAAAGAGATGAGCGCATCCAGCTGTATCGAGCCAGATGCCGTCCTCTCCATCGATTGATGTCCAAGGTGTGTAGCGGCCACACCAATCTGCTAAGCGGGCAAGCAATGTCGCCGTTTTTGCCGGGTCATCGGGTTGTACGATAACGTCCGGTACCAGCGTCCGCGCATCGGCAAGAGAGATGCCGGCGGACAGACCTGCCGCCGCCGCCGCTCCATCGACCCTCGTCAGTAAGCGTCGGCCATGACTGTCCGCTGTGAGAACAAAGGGATGATTAGACGGGACAGAGCCGGTCCGCCGTCGCACTCGGTCGGTCCCCAGCCTCGGCAGCCAGAGCGAGATGACCCGTCGCGTCATTGTACCTTACCTTCCATTCGTCCCGGGATATCGTCGCACCGCGGCAGCGCCGCAACGTCAGATGCCAACCGCCGCCGGATGCGGGATCGACTTGCCATCGGCTGGCGACGGCGCTGGGCGCCAATCGTCCGGCTTCTCCACCGTCACGTAGGATGAGACCCAGTGTGCCGCCCGCCTCTGCCGCCAACTGCAGACGCCGACTCTCAATCAGTCCGATATTCGCTTCCGGCTCCGCAATCACGAGAGACGGCGCCGTCGAGCGGAGCCCCTCCTCCATCGTCCAGAGCATTTCCTTCAACCCACGGCAACGCGCCAAAATGAGGCGCTTTGGATCGAATCCCAACGCCTTCAAACCGGGCCCGTAGGGATCTTCGCGCCGGGACGCATCGAGGCACCAAAGTACCGGCCCGTCGAGCCGGGCCGCGATCGATGCGGCAAATCCCGTAACGGCCCCACCGAGCACCTCATGTACAGCCCCGTCCGCCAGGCCGCCATCGGGCAAATGGCGATCGATCTCCGGCACGCCAAGCGCCACCGTGCCTTCCGTCACCTGCCCGGCGCGCTCCAAACCCGCGACCTGTCGGCGTAAATCAGCAAGCAGATCGCGATTGACAGGGCGGGTACCGGTTTGATCCGGCAGGGCAAGTGCGGCGACGGGCATTTGTGACTCCTACCTTAGCTGTTATATTTTGTTCTTGTTTTGTTCTATATCTTTTTACCAGTACCCGTCAAGGCCTAGAGATAAAGGCATGCACAGTAGAGAAGCTCTCTGCCCACGCTCCCGCCTCACCTACCCATGGAAGAGTAATGAGAAAACAGTGTCCAAATTAATACGAAAGTTCAGAGTGAACGATATCACGCCGAATCATCTGCAGCGTTCCCCGGACAACACAAATACGTTTCCGGCAATCCCTCCTAATCGTAGGGCGGGCAGCTCCAACCTTTGGATGACAGCGTGAAAATCTCGAACCCGTCCGATGTCACGCCGAGACTGTGCTCGAACTGGGCCGAAAGCGAGCGGTCTTTTGTGACCGCTGTCCAACCATCCTGCAAGATTTTCGTGTGATACTTGCCCGCATTAATCATCGGTTCGATGGTGAAGAACATACCTTCGACCAAACGCGGCCCTGTGCCGGGTTCTCCAAAATGCATCACGCTCGGCGGTGAGTGAAATATGCGCCCCAATCCGTGGCCACAGAAATCTCGCACGACTGAAAACCGCCGCTCTTCCGCATAGGATTGAATGGCGTGACCGATATCCCCAAGGGTCACACCAGGGCGCACAATTTCGATCGCGCGCATCATGCATTCGTATGTCGTTTGCACGAGATTCTTAGCCCGTACACCAACCTTATCGCCAACCAGGAACATGCGGCTCGTATCACCGTGCCAGCCGTCCAGGATTACCGTGATATCGATATTAATGATGTCACCGTTGCCGAGGCGTTTTCGTTCCTCCGGAATTCCGTGACAGACGACATGGTTGACCGATGTACAGATCGATTTCGGAAAACCGCGATAATTCAGAGGCGCAGGAATGGCTTCATGCTCGAGGATATAATTATGGCAGAGGGTATCGAGTTCGAGCGTGCTGACACCCGGCACTACATGCGGTGTGATAAAGTCCAACACTTCCGCGGCGAGCTTCCCCGCCTTACGCATGCCTTCGAATTCCTCGGGACCGTGCAATTGTACGCCGGCGAGCTCCGGGTCCATCATTGCAATCGCTTGGGATCGCGGATCGTTCATACCACTATCTCTCACACCGTCACCTCATCCAATCGCAGCGGCAATCTGCCGGCCACCGTGATTTCCTCAACGCTTAACGCGCACTCGTAACAAATCGCCTCTACCCCGCAAGCCCGCGCTTCCGTCAGCGCCGATGCATAGGCCGGGTCGATATCTTCCGCAACCCTGAAATGGTCGCAATCGCCCCGTTGTACAAGATATACCATAACCGCTCTGGCGCCTTCGCGCACCATGTTCGACATCTCGATCAGATGCTTGGTGCCTCGTTTGGTCACGGAATCCGGGAACTCGGCCGCATCCCCGCGCCCCGGCAGATCGCGTTTCAAGTGCACGTTCTTTATTTCGACGTAACACGGCGGTCGCGCGTCATCCTCCAAAAGAATGTCGATCCGGCTATTCTCGCCATACTTCACTTCCCGGCGCAGGGTTGCGTAACCGCTCAATTCCTCGATCTGTCCGGCTTCTATCGCTTCCGCCACGATACCGTTGGGATGGGCGGTATTGATGCCGACAAGATGTTCACCAACACGAATCAACTCCCAGCGCCAATCGAGTTTTGCTTTCGGATTGCGGTTGGCTGACAGCCACACTTCCGAGCCTGGAGCGTTCAACCCGGTCATGGCGCCTGGATTGGCGCAATGCGCCACGACAGTCTCACCGTTGAGGTCGATATCGGATAGGAATCGCTTGTATCGGTGTATGAGCCGCCCCTCGACTAAGGGTTCGGGAAACTTCATGGCGTGATATTTACCTAAATTATGGAATCCTGCCGTTGTTCGGTATGATAAAACATAAGACGACTTGCGAAGCACCGCAATCCATCGAACCTAGCGTCTCGATCTCGCCGGCCCGTACGAGTCCAAAAACCGTTGCATGGGGAGCGCCAAGGCCGGATTGAGGTGCTCCAAACTGTTCAGCGCGTCGCGCGCAAAATCCATATCGCCAGTGTGTTTACCCGCTTGAATCGAAAGTCGCAGGACCTCGGTATTCCTGGGCATTACGCCGCGCAACCATTTCAAAT
>JABJCS010000765.1 GCA_018665505.1 Alphaproteobacteria bacterium | reverse complement strand
CTCCCAACAAAATCCGATAAGTCAGCTCGCCCCGGCCTCAAGGTCCAGTGTTTCGAGATACCAGTTTCAGTAACCGCAAGCGCTGGGCTAGGAGTATTTCAGATCGGCACCACCGGTAACCGGGATCACCGCCCCGGTAATGAACGCCGCGGCGCCCGAGGCGAGAAACACGGCAGTGTTTCCAATGTCGTCCGGGTGACCAAGCCGTTTAAGCGGCACTTTCGCGGCATGGGCGTCTTTCTGAGCTTGCGACAGGCCGTCGAACATGGGCGTTTCAATCGGACCCGGCGCGATAGCATTCACACGGATCTGGCGGTCCGCCACTTCGACTGCGAAATCTCGCGTCAAACCAATGATGCCGGCCTTCGACGCGGTATAGGGCAGGTGCGGCGTCGTAAAACCGTAGGCCGACATCGAACATAAATTGATAATCGACCCGCCGCCGCCCGCTGCCATCGGGTCGAGTACCGCCTGAGCGCATAAAAATGTGCCCTTGAGATTTATGTCGATGACGCGATCCCAATCGCTTTCGCTCTGCTCATCAATAGGCTTCACGACAATCACCCCGGCATTGTTCACCAGCACATCAATGCGACCGAAGGCATTTGAAGCACCAGCCATCAGGTCATTGACCGATTGTTGATCGGCAACATCACACGCTATCGCGAGCGCATCTATTCCCATTTCTCCGAGCGCAACCGTCGCGCTATCGAGACGCTCCTGGTTTACGTCGGCGACTACGAGTTGCGCACCGGCGCGGCCCAGACATCGCGCAATCCCGAAGCCAATGCCCTGACCGGCACCGGTGACGATCGCCACTTGGTTTTCAAGATTGTTATCCACGACTTCTGGTACTCCTGATTTTGATTAACGGCTGCCTAATGCCCGCTAAGTACACCACGGAACTGGCAGAAGGGGCGTTTTTCTTTACCCTAAACTCCAGTCCGTCAACGATGAGGGAAATGAGATGAAGACCGCGAGGGGGACGCATTAATGCATTTTTCATCCGTGAGGTTGCGAGGGAACCCGCCGGCAAGCCCACAGCCTAATTGCATCGTGAACGGATACAAAAGGGGCAAACAATCGATACCCAGACTGCATAACGCGAAAGTGGCCGATTGCGACTAAGATGGTGCACTCCCGCTTAGGGCGTCAATCAGCTCTCATGTGGAGGCCGTATGCGTCTAATAAGACACAATCTACGCGCAAACTTCGGAGGCTCAAGGCCGCATTTTTGCCACCGACTTCGACAATCGCAATTATGACGGACGCAACACGCCACATCAGAGATAGCGTATGAAGGGACTCGTATTCAGCTACGTTTTACTCACGACAAATATGTCATTTGCCACTGGCGAGTGGCTAATTGAAGACCCTGGCTCGGTGACGCAACTCATTTCCATTCAGCAGAGCCTGGACAACGTATCTTCATCGATCATGTTGTGTATCGATTCTGGCAAAGATCATTCGTCGTGCCTTTGTGAGGGTAAAGAAGCCATCACTCAATTCAACACTAGGGTCAATACGCTGCTCAGTGAAAATCAAAATTTGGCAGAACATGATCTAGTCAGATTTAAATCAAATGATGGATTTTGGGTTACCCAAAGTATTCAAGGTCTATTAAAGCAAGCGAGTACCGGCACCCCAGAATGCGATTGACGAAGTTAAATAGGTGCTTCAGTAGAATCGGAAAGTGTAGGTCTTCTGTTCTCGGAGTTTTAGCCTCCGGGAATTCTGAAGAAAAGCAGATAATTCGTAATGCGAACCTAATAGTTGGAGGCTCCGAATGAGCGAGATACGCGATGACGACCGCCGTGAGGTGTATCGAGAGACTCTCCCGCCTGACGCGGAGCCACAACTGACAATAATTACCAATGACGAAAGAGCGATCCCCGATAACATTGCCGACATCAACGCCCGTGGTGCGAAAGTTGAATTCGATCCAGCTGCAGCACCGTCTCTCATTCCAGGAAGGAACATTACTGTTGGCGTAGAAGCTCCGGGTCTGTCGACTGGTATCGAAATTGAGGCG
>JABJCS010000764.1 GCA_018665505.1 Alphaproteobacteria bacterium | reverse complement strand
GATGTTTATCTGCATCCCGATGGATCGCATCGCCAACAAAAGCAAGACCGCGACCGTTCCCCTGCTCAAGCGCCAGTTCCGGAACGCCCGCGAACACGCCGCCCGCCAGATCGAACCGATCGATGCGTAATACCATCAAATCGTCAGAACCGATCCGGCCCTCGCGCCACGCTTCGACATCCTGATGAGCATTCCTGCCATCGGCATAATCACCGCCATGACCTTGCTGGCGGACATGCCCGAACTCGGTGCTCTCAACGACAAACAGGCCGCTAGTCTGACGGGCGTCGCCCCGATCGCCCGGGACAGCGGCGCGTTCAAAGGAAAACGCCACATGCGTGGCTGTTGGGCATTCGTCCGACAGGCCGTCTATATGACCGCTCTTGTCGCCACCCGGTTCAATCTAGATATGAAACGTAAATACAAAACCCTCATTGAAAAAGGCAAGCCGCCAAAGCTGGCCCTAACCGCCATCATGCGAAAGCTCATCATCCTCGCAAATGCACTCATCCGAGACAATCGAACATGGACTGAAATCAGACCTTGCTAACAACGCATACTCTGACACTGCCATGCAGCAGATTGGGCCGAGAAAAGACCCTTCAGAAATTTGTCTTCGTACATTCCGAAGTTTGCAGTCACTTCAACCACGAAAGACATCTCATCTCACGAGGGGACTTCAAGGGAAAACGCAAATCTGCCATTGTCGAGCGTCAGCAACTTTCTACTGCATAAATCGTCACATTTATTCGGCAAACTGAGACGAGTTCGCGTTCGTCTGACAGTACCCCGCACTGGTCTTAAGACAGCCGCAAGATATGGGCTATCTAACATGGTCGATGATTTGTTCTGCTGACCAATCCCATAAACTAATCCAAACGACCGATCGGCACGTAAAAGCAACAACACAACACAATACAGGAAGCCCAATATGTTCTACTCTGTTCGCAAACTTATCGTGTATTGCTGGGAGTTTACCTTCAATCATAAGGTAAGTCCGCTTCGTAACATTCCTGATGTCGCCATGCGTCACCACGTTTTGCAAGCCCTAGGACTGATGTGGGCCGTAGCCTTTGCGGTGGCGGCTGGAAGTTACACGTTCTTAGCTGTTAGCGTTATCGGCCACACCGTTCTATTCGCGGCCGCGGCTATCACGGTAACGACTTGGACGGCTGCTGCGTCTAAGCCGGACCTATTTAACCGCGGTACTAAACCGGCAGAAAAAATTTAAACTTTAAACGTTCGCTTATCGAACAATTATCGCCTCTTAATCGACTCGATAGGTCGAATCTGGGGTGCTTTGAGCAGGGAGAACCAAGATGCCTACTAAGTTTGCAAAACTGATGAATGGAGTTGATGGTGGACTGTCTCTCCTCCAGGTTTTGGCGGAGAATAGCTTCGACTCAGTGTTGGTTACCGATGCATCTGCGGAAGGTAAGATTACCTATGCTAACAAGGCTTTTAAGAAATTGACGGGACACGACCCGTCCCAAATCATCGGCAAGACGCCGCGAATCCTTCAGGGCCCAGCAACGGACTCCAAGGTAATTTCAAGACTTTCCGAAGCACTGAAGTCAGGAAAAAAATTTGAAGGCAAGGCGATTAATTACAAGAAAGATGGGACACCCTTCATCATGTACTGGCGAGTGCTTCCGATCAAAGTAGAGAAGAAAATAACCGCTTGGGTTGCTATCCAGCGCGAGGGATCGGTCATTTGAGCGATAGCCTCGCAGATAACGCGGTTTGAGTGATCGTAAGCCGGTTGACGTCCAAACGAGTGAAGAAGAGGACGTTGAGCGCCGTTTCTTGAAAGCAAATACCCTAAAGCAAATGGCTGGGATTCGCGAGCCTATCCGCCTTGAATGAGATGTATCGCTACCCAGGCGAAGGCGGGTGATACCATAGGCTCTGAGATAACAGGTTTATCATGCGTGTATTGATTATCGGCGCTAGCAAGGGCATTGGGTTGGAGACGACTCGTCAAACTCTCGATTCTGGTCATAACGTGCGCGCCTTGGCTCGAACCTCGACCGCAATTGCGATCTCAAATCCTAGCCTCGAGAAGATGCGGGGCGACGCGTTGAAAACCGAGGATGTAGAGACGGCTCTCGTCGGGGTGGACGTCGTTATCCAGACCCTCGGCGTTGGATTAGGAGACTTGTTCCGGCCTGTGCACCTGTTCTCGGACGCGACTCGAGCGCTGATCCAGGCAATGAGAATCCAAGGTGTCAAACGTTTGATCTGTGTAACCGGTTTTGGAGCTGGCGATAGCCGCGCGAGCATTAACTGCCTGCAGCGTCTGCCGTTCCAATTCGTCCTTGGCCGCGCTTATGACGATAAGAGTTTGCAAGAGCAACTGATTAAGGAAAGTGAACTTGATTGGACGATCGCGAGGCCTGGAGTTTTGACCAGTGGACCGCGGACCGGTCACTACCAAATGCTTTCTGAGGCATCTCAGTGGCGCAACGGGAGCATCTCGCGCGCGGACGTCGCAGATTTCCTCGTTCGACAGATTGGAGATCAGACGTACATCCGTAAATCTCCGGTTCTGATTAACTGACGATTTATTTTAGGAGATCAGCGTGAAGTCAGAGCTTCAGAAATCGACGGTGTTTTTTGACGGTTCGTGTTCCCTGTGTCGGGCAGAGATCGGTTACTATCGGCGCACGGATCAAGATCACTCTCTTTGTTTTGTCGACATTTCTGAGACCAGCGCCGCTCTTCCGGAAGGAGTTTCCCAAGAGCGTTCAATGAAGCGCTTCCATGTTCGCGCAAGTGATGGCCGTGTTCTTTCCGGCGCGGCAGCATTCGTAGAGGTTTGGACTCGTTTGCTCAGATGGCGCTG
>JABJCS010000098.1 GCA_018665505.1 Alphaproteobacteria bacterium | reverse complement strand
CTTATAGACCCGGACGTCTTCCGTCAGATTGGCTTCTTCATAAAAGAACCAAAGGTGGAGTCCCGTTGAGCAAAGCAAACTAAACATTCGACAATTCCCCTAAAGTCGCCCCCGTGAGAAAAATTATGACATTAATTTTCTCAATAAAAATAGAGGTTTAATGAGTTTTAGGAGAAACTTCTTCTCACCCGTACCATATATTGTGCCCCGTTATACGGGAATGCCTACAACGCAAATTTATCCAAACGCCATCTTCGCCATAGTGTCGAGACGTTGGCGGACGTCGTCGATGTTCTTCATTGGCACCAGATGGATAACTTGTTCGACCCCAAGGTCTTCGTATTGCGGGAATAGATCGGCCTTCGGCGCGATATTCGGCAACGTGTAAACTTTAATGTCTGACCGTTTGCGGCCTTGTTCGCCAAGCAAGGTGTCCAATAACGCTAACTTCTCGGGCAAATCTTCCGGCATCATACTGGCACCCATCCAGCCTTGCCCTTGCGTGGCGACGCGCCGCAATGCGGGTCTGCTCTCGCCTCCGAAGAAAATTGGCGGATGTGGTGTTTGCACCGGCTTCGGGTTCTGGGTGCATTCGGGCAAGGTATAAAATTCCCCCTGATAGCTTGGTTTCTCCATCGTCCAGAGCGCCTGCATGACACGGATATAATCGCTGGTGCGCGCGCCACGGCGTTCAAACGGGACCTGCAGGGCGTCGAACTCCTCTTTTAGCCAACCGGCGCCGACGCCAAAATCGACACGCCCGCCCGAGAGAAAGTCGACATCCGTGATTTGTTTCGCGGTGTAGACCGGATTGCGCTGCGGTACGAGGCAAATACTGGAGCCGAGGCGCACGCGGTTTGTATTGGCGGCAACGTATGAAAGGACCGTCCAAGGCTCCATCATGCCGTGATCGAAACCCAATAGCTTGCCGTGATCCGCATAGGGATATTGCGATTTATACTGATCGAAAAAGATGACGTGTTCCGGCGCCCAGATGGACGCGAAACCGCGTTCTTCGATGGCCTTCGCGGTTCCCGCGATCAGGTCGGGCGGTGTGATGGCCGAGCACGGCATGACGATTCCAACATCCATGTGTCTTCTCTCTCCAATATGCGGTTGCCGAATGAATAATAGACCGCAGCACCATCCTGGCGATCAAGCGGAACGAATCATCTGAAGGTTTTGATATGAGCCATGGAGGGTGCAATAGTTGTTGCAAAGATTGGCGAGGACATCCGAGTGGCGAAAATCTATCGCGGACAAAGAACGCTCAAAGGGACTGAAGTGACGGTTGACGGGATGCCGTTGGACCCACGGGTAGATTTACGCGCGATGTCGGAAGTCGGTTTCGAATTGGGGTATAACGGCGCCGGACCTATGCAGTTAGCGTTGGCGATATTGGCCGATCATCACGTCGATAATGACGGTGTCGCCTTGCGGGATTTCAAACGCTATTGCGGGCTCGTGATTGCTGAAATAGATCGCGATGAATGGACGATTGACGGCGCGCAGATCGATGGTTCCTTGAATGATGTCACGGATGTGCCTTTAACTCTGGAACAGTTGATGAGCCGGGTAAAAAGGCAGAATTGATTTCGGCGGAAAAGCTTTTTATGCTTCACCGACCGGGTGTTTGAAAGACGATCATCTAATTGTTCGGAAGCGGGAACCTTCTTGGAAAATAACAGGAAATCTCAGCGGCGGAGATCGATCCTCGTCGGCAGCTTGCTCGAAGACGATGGATCATCCGTCCGATGCATGATCGCGGATATGTCGACGTCCGGCGCTCGGGTCAAAACTTCGGCGGAAATTTCCCTGGGTACCGAGTTATATTTAAAAATCGATAAGTTTAACGATCTACGACGTGCCGAAGTGGTGTGGTTACGGGAAGGTTATACGGGACTGCGGTTTTCCAAGGAAATCACCAATCCGCCGGCATCGATGGCGGCATTTCTCGCGCCTATTGCCGATTGATTTCGCATTCTTGGAAGCAATGATTACTTGGGTACGCATTGATCCTGCGCGATTTTTCGATACACTTTCTTTCTGCGGATGTGAAGTTGCCATCGACCGGGCGTACGATGGTAGCAGTGGGATGAAATGGGCAGTTTTGTCGGCTGTGGAGGGGAAATGAAAGAGATTGATCCAGTAGCCGAAAATTGCAGCTTGGCAAACATTACGCTCCTGCAAAATTTACCCGAGGAGGCCCGTTCGGCGATTGAGCTCAAATGTTCGGGGATCGAGTTCGATCCAGACGACGTGATCCTCGACCGGGCGGGAGACGACCAGCACGAAGTGTTTTTCCTCGTGAGAGGGACCGTTCGCATTATGAATTTCGCGGGCGACCGTCAAGAGATTGCGCTCGCCGATCTTGAGGAAGGCTCCAATTTCGGTGAATTGTCGGCGGTCGATTGCCGCGGTCGGTCGGCGCGAGTCCTGGGAAGTGAGAATTGTGTCATCGCGCGCTTGGAGCGGGAGGATTTTATCGCGATGCTGATGGAGTATCCGAAAATTTCCCTCGACCTGTTGGATCGATTCGCCGGTATTATCCGTAATCTGACTGAGCGCATTTCAACATTGAGCGCGTTATCGCCACATCAGCGCATTTTTCTGGAATTGTTGCGAATTTCCGAACCCAACCCAAAAGGCGATGGGACGTGGCTGATCGATGTCGTCCCCGCCCATAAGGAAATCGCGAGTTGGTCCGGAACCGATAAGTTAGACGTCGCGAACGCCATCGGCGGGCTGGTCCGAAACGGTGTCATGGAACGACGGCATCGGAGCTTCGAAATTAAGGATCACGCAAAGCTCAAATTGCTCGCGGGATTGGATTAGAGAGAAACCAGCGGAGCAAAAACTTGTCCGCCACCACGCTTCTCGCCGTGGCCGGGGTCTGCGTTATGTCGTTCGCGATGTGCGCGGCTATGGTCAGCGATCTCCTGACCTTTCGCATTCCGAACATATTGCCGGTATTGGTGACGGTGGCGTTTATCCCAACGGCGCTCGCGGTTGGCGTTTCGGGGATGGATGTTTTAGCGCATGTGTCCGCAGCGGCGGCGCTTTTATTGATCTGCTTTATTTTGTTTGTGCGCGGATATATCGGCGGCGGCGATGCGAAGCTCCTCTCCGCTGGTGCTCTTTGGACCGGATGGACGTCGCTTTATGCGTACGTGTTTTTTGTTGCCGCCATCGGCGGGGTATTCGCGGTTATCCTGATTGTCTTCCGACGATTCCCTTTGCCCGAGGTTGCGTCGCGGGTCGGCTGGTTGGCGCAATTACACGGTAATCGCGATGCGATCCCTTATGGCGTTGCGATAGGTGGCGGAATGCTCGTCAGTTTGTGGCGGATGCCGTTAACAGTGCCGATCCTTGGCCAGTTGGGTCTTCAATAACCTGCTGGATCAACGGGGGCCAACAAGGCGATCATATCAGGCCCGAGCGGCAAGACGTAGTCGTAGGCGAAAATGACCCGACCATCCGTCGCGCTGATGAGTCGCAGCGTCACATAGACGTTTTTTTTGGCCACCGCATATACGCCGGTGATGATGGCTTGCGCGGATTGCTTTTGGCTGATGTCTTTCAATCGGCGTGACAGCACGAGTTCGCCGGTCCCGCTCAACACGAGAAAGCTTGAGCGCAACTTCAGTTCACGGGTTTCGTAGCCCATTTGAGCCAGGCGCGACGTGAGTTGTTCGGAGACGATGCGCCCGAAATTGGAAGATTGTCGTAGATTGGAGACGTTGACGAGGCTGGCGACGAGAATCGGTTTCTCGCGGTCGATTTGCCGATGCGCGGAGGTCACAATGTTCTCTGCCGCCTGATAACTATGGCTTACCAAGTCCGCGTCTTGAGAGCGCGGCGTGTCTGAGCCGACCCCCGAATGCCCGGTAAATTGCGGACCACACCCGGCTAAGATCATTACAATGCCGGATGCCAGCGCTCCGCATTTTAAGTTTTTTAGGTTCAAATTCATGTCAGTCGCCTCAATCGTTCACAATCTTGAAAACGGCGACCGACGGCGTGGTCGCTGACTTCCTGCTAATCGAAGGAGCGGGATGTGGAAGTCCGGACGCATATTGCACTCGATCCGTCGAGGGAATGTAAAAGCTTTGGGCAAATTGCCGAAGCAAAATTCCATCGAGATGCAATGAGGTAGTGACCAGTAACTGGGAACCCTGAGTATAATCTTTTCGAAACTGAAGATAATCGGCGGCACCACCGAGAGCGACCAAACCCGGTATCGCAAAATTAGTGAGCACAAGACCACCTGAAAGAGCAGTAACGGGACCAGGGAAATCACCTGCGGGCAGAATGCCATCGCGTTCGACCAACCGCGTATTGGTACGGACGATAACAGCATTTCCGGGTTTATCCGATAATCGGATGCCGCGTTCCAACAGCTCGGTGCTCAACAGGTCGTGGAATGCCCGCCCGAAAGGCGATGTCATGTCCGTATTTGCGAGATATACGGCGTGATCGCTTTTGACTCCGCACTTAGAATTTCGAGATTTCTCACCTTCTGCATTGAGGCATCCGCGTATCGATTCTGCCGTTTGAGACGCAAGTTGCCGCCAATGGGTCAGTTTGCTGAGAATGGATTGTTCGTGCTGTCCGTGACCGCTGACTTGTGGGCCATCAAATCCAGGATAGGAAGTGGGTAAACATGCCGCAAGCAGGCAGGAAAAAGAAATCGCAGCGATACCGAACGCGTTCGGAAATTTCATGTTTTTCATCAAGCGATCCCAGCAAATAAAGATTTCGATACGGTAAGCATATACTTAATTTCGCGCCGTTAGAGTTCGAATGCTCTTCATAGGATGGGAGCGTGTAAAAATTATGTCAACGCAGGGCAATTGTTTGAATGCCTTCCGGTCCATTGTTTTTAGTGTTATCGCAGGTACTTAACCGATTAGATGCTTCGTTGACGACGAAAGTTTTCGAGGGTTATTGCGAGAATATTTTTGGGGCTGTCCCAGATAACCGAGATTAGAGGTTATCATGGTATCCATGCGCAAGAGCCGTCTGAGCAGATACAGGCAGGATCGTCTGATCGAACATTTTGTTGCTGGCACGACGGCCCGGACAGCTGCCAGTTTAT
>JABJCS010000763.1 GCA_018665505.1 Alphaproteobacteria bacterium | reverse complement strand
CTCCTTTATTCGGGATCACACATTCGCATCGAATTGGGCATCGATCAGATCGATCAAAAGCCTTTCATAGCTTCAAAAGAATATTTTCGGCGGATTGCCGAGCAAAACCTGACCTACGGCCTCGAAATGGGCATCTCGGGATTGGATTTGCTGGGAGAGGGTGTGGATGTCGCGAAACCGCCGTTGGAACGGCCCACCGGGGAAGATGGCGTCGACACCGGCTTGTTTGTAAACCCAATCGGCGACCTCGATGGCGCCGTGAATAGCATTGCTCGCGGCCAAGCGGGTTTTCGCCCGGTCGGGGAAATCGATAGCGCCTTCCGGTCCGGCGCGAACATAGACGTCCGCCAGCACCTCCAACGCATAAGCGCGGGCCGCGCCGAGCCTGACCTCCGCTTGGGCAACGCCGGATTGTACGGCGGCGCGGTCGGCGAGCTTTGCGAGCCCGCGCGGCGTCTTGTCTCCCGCGAGCGTCTTGAACGTATCGAGCATCGCACCAGCTGTCCCCAAAGCGACTCCCGCCACACCAATGGCATACAGGCCTTGCATGGGGAACGCATATAGGCGCCCCGGATCACGTCGCGATTCGGGTTCCTCTCGCGTCCCTGTATATGCGTCCGGCACGAACAAATTTTCGACAGTATAGGAATCCGATGCTGTCCCGCGAAGGCCGATCGTGTCCCAAGTATCGATCAATGTGGCCTCCGAGCTGGGAAATAACATGGTGCGGATCGCCGGCATTCCCGCTGCATTCAGACGGAGCGTTCCGTCGGCACTCGCGACTTGGCAATGCACACCCATCCAGGTCGCGCTGCGGCATCCACTGGCGAAGTCCCAGCGGCCGCTAACCCGGTAGCCGCCGGGCTCAACTGTCGCGACGGTGGCATTCGGTGGACCCCAGGCGACCAAGGCGTTGGCAGGCGCGAATATGGTGTGCGCGGTCTCCGGATCGAGATGCGGTGCGATTAATGCGGCGCTGTTGGCGACAAACAAGTTCCACGCGACGGACGCATCGGCCCGTGCCACGTCTTCAATCGTCAGGAGGTACGTCCCTGGCTCGACCTCGTCACCGCCAAAAGCGCGGGGCAGCAACATGCGGCACAGTCGAGCTTCGTGTATGTGGGCAAGAAATTCTGCGGGAATGCGGCGCGTCCGCTCGATCTCGTCCGCTGCCGCCGCGATTTCTTCGCCAAGCATCGTGGCTCGCTTCAACGGATCATGAATGGTGTTCTGGACGTTCATTTCGCCACCATTGCGGACCAGTCGGACGGGGCTGTCAATGGTGAGTGAGCCGGTCATTCCCCTGCTTGTGGATCAGCATATTGTCTCTGAAGCCACTACCACCTGAGCACGAGGACCCGCGCATGAGCCCGACCAGAACAAAACGCCGTAAGAGCGCCCCGCCGACTGCATTCGAGCGGGCCAGCAAACAGCCCCTAATGCTGGGGTTGTTTATGCCGCATCAGGAAGGCGCTTGGAGTCCATCAAGGGCGCCGCGTAAGACTTCGTGGGATTTTGAATACAACGCTAAATGTGCGCGTAAGGCCGACCGACTCGGATTCGATATTCTCTTCGCGCTCGCGCAATGGATGGGCAAGGGTGGTTACGGCGGCGACATTAATTTCCGTGAGAATACTCTCGATCCGTTCATAACATCGGCAGGTCTCGCACCAATTACCAAGAACGCCTTACTGATCGCCACCGTGCATATCCTCTACGGTTGGCATCCGCTGCACCTCGCGAAATATGGTGCGGTGATCGATCACATGAGCGGCGGGCGTTGGGGATTGAACGTGGTCACCGGCTATAAGGAGAGCGAGTTCCGGATGTTCGGTCTCAAGCCGATCGAGCACGACCAGCGCTACGCGATGGCATCCGAATTCACCACCATCATGCGGCGCTTATGGTCGGAGGACGAGGAACTGACCTTCAAGGGGAAATGGTGGCAGACCGAAGGTGCGTACGTAGCGCCAAAACCGGTCAACCGCTCTGTTGTCATGGTCAACGCGGGCTCGTCGCCGGCCGGGATCGATTATGCGACCGATCATTCCGACATCATCTTCGTCACTAGTCCCGGCGGTGCCGACCCGGTCGATGCATGTCGCACCTTACCGGCGCACATTAAGAAGATCCGCCAATCGGCCCGCGCTAAGAAGCGCCGCATCAAAATCATGATCAACCCGCACGTGATTTGCCGCGAGACGGAAAAAGCGGCACGGGCCCAGTATCAGCGAATCCTGGATCAGCGCGACCAAGTCGCGGTCGACAATTTCGTTGCCACGTTCATGGGTGGCGATCAGTCGTCCTGGAAGGGACATTCGCCGGACAATTGGGCGGTCGGCGGCAACGTGCATCTGGTCGGCACGCCGGAGCAAATCGTCGATTGGTTTATCAAACTGAAACGTGCCGGTTGTGACGGTATGCAGATCAATTTTTACGATTTTCTGCCGGACCTCGATTTCTTCGGCAAACGCGTCATGCCGTTGCTGCATCAGGCAGGGCTTCGTATCGACGCCGATTGAGTGTCGGTGACAGTCAGGAAAATCTATCTAGATCACTAATCACAATCGTCCGCGGGCCCAGGCCTGCATTTGGTCACTTTGTTAGGAGAATAATCATGGAACTGGGTTATGTCGGATTGGGAGCTATGGGCGGCGCTTTGGCGCGGCGGCTCATGTTGTCGCACAAACTGCGGGTGTTGGACCTCAAGCCGGAGGCAGTTGCTGAATTTTCCGAGAACGGCGCCATTCCGGCGCAAGACGGTGCGTCGCTTGCGCGGGAATGCGATATTGTCATGCTGTGTCTGCCGCGGTCCTCAGATGTGCGCGCCGCGATCTTTGGCGAAGGGGGCCTGCTCGAAGGTTTGACGCCGGGTAAGATTGTCGTCGACCAAACTTCCGGCGATCCTGACCAAACGCGGGCCATGGCGGCGGAACTGGCGGAGCAGGGTATTACCCTGATTGACGCTCCTGTCTCCGGCGGCCCGGCGGGTGCCGATGCCGGCACCATCGCGATCATGGCGGGTGGATCGATGGAGGCGTTTGAGAAGGTTAAACCTTATTTCGAATCCATCAGCCCGAACGTCATCCATTGCGGCGAGATCGGCAATGGCCATGTGGTGAAACTGGTCAACAACACGATCGCCGCCTGCAACAGCTTGGCGATGTTCGAGGCTGTGGCTATGGGGCGGAAGTATGGTTTGTCGCTGGAGACCATGGACGCGGTCATCAACAAGTCATCTGGCCGCAGCGGCGCGACGGAGCGCGGCTTACCCGCCTTAATTGAAGGTCGGGCGAGTTCGAATTTTGCGATGGCGCTGATGTTGAAGGATGTCAGTCTGGCGACGCAGCTCGGCATGAACTGCGGCGCGCCGATGCTAATGCACAATATCGCGAGAGGCCTCCTGCAGACCGGTGTCTATGAATGCGAAGATGGCGCCAATACGGATGAAGTGAGGAAAGTTATCGAAGTCATGGCGGATGTGAAGTTTCAGGAGTAGCAAGACGCGCTACGGCATCTCCAACATCTCGGCGACTTCAAGGGTGCCACCGATATCGAGGAAGGGGCAGCGCTTCGCCATTTCCAAAGCCGCGTCGATATCGGCGGCCATGACAACGGAGAATCCCGACATGGCGTTGGGCCCGCCGTCGTCCGAGACGCCTACGGCGCTGACGATCCTGGATTGACCGAGCGGCGTGCCTGGATTGACGCAGGCATCGCCGAGGTCGTCGACCCAGGCCTTCCATTTCGCCATTTGCGCGGCGCCAGCCTCATTGGTCTCGGGCTTGTTCCCGCCATGATAGGCGATAATGAATTTGGGCATTGGGGCCTCCAGTCCTGTGAAAGGCGAAGCCTCAGGATACAGGCGCCGCGCGATACTTCACAACCGGTGTATATAGCGGGCGAAGCTGCACTTCCGCATCGTCTTCAACGCCGAGTGAGAGTAGGCCGTTCGGATCGAGTGGGACCGTTCCCGGCGCGACCTCGCCGTCCGGCATGACCCAGCCGCGCAACGGCGGGCCCACTGCGTCCAACAATTCGATTTTCTGATTGGCGCTCAATCCGTGCGCGGCGATGTCGTCAGGGTGCAGGCGAATGAGACGCCGTTTGCTTGGCCCTGACGCGATATAAGGGTCGTGATCCTGCGCCGTCACGCGCACACTCGGACGGGACGCGGCGAGTTCGGCACGGTGGGTCTCGGTCGCAACATCATCGATCTCGCCAGCAGCGGTTAATCGGACGCCGTAAATATCCTCCGCGATCTCGACGGAGACCAGATCGTTTATCACGTCGCGCCGTACCGCTTCCGGGTCGCGCGTCAGCGGGTCGCCGTAGCCGCCGCCTGCCGCTGATTGCAGGATCACCGTGTCGCCCGCATTGAGGGGATGTCCGCCGACCTTGCCGGGCGAACTGAAATGATGTTCGTCGCCGTCCGCTTTGATGACGTAGCTGTCGACGGGCGCTCCAGTCTCACCGCCATGGATGCCGAAGGGCGGCATGATCGCACCGTCCGATAACAACGAATACGCCGCTGTACCCCGTGTGAGCCGCAATGCCCGGCGCATACCTAGGCCACCCCGATGCCGTCCTGGTCCACCTGAATCCAGGCCCAATTGCGTCCATTCGATGTGAAGGGGAAAACGGTTCTCCAACACTTCGGTTGGCTGCACCGTGGTCAGGTCGCCCCAATCGATCGCCGCCATGGCGCTT
>JABJCS010000762.1 GCA_018665505.1 Alphaproteobacteria bacterium | reverse complement strand
CCGGCGGGCGAAGGCAAAACGACAATGACGGTCGGCCTCGGCGACGGTTTGAACCGGATCGGCAAGAAAGCGGCGATATGTTTGCGCGAACCTAGTCTTGGCCCGTGCTTTGGCATGAAGGGCGGTGCGGCAGGCGGCGGCTACGCTCAGGTCGTGCCTATGGAAGACATCAATCTTCATTTCACCGGTGACATGCACGCCATCGGCGTTGCGCACAATCTCCTCTCGGCGATGCTCGACAATCACATTTACTGGGGTAATGGAGAAGAAATTGACGCCCGGCGGGTACAATGGCGCCGTGTCGTCGATATGAACGATCGCGCTCTACGCGATGTGGTGGCGTCGCTTGGCGGTGTCGCCAACGGTTTTCCGCGTCAAACCGGTTTCGATATCACGGTAGCGTCGGAGATCATGGCGATTTTCTGTCTGGCGACCGATTTACAAGACCTGAGCCGGCGCCTCGCCAACATCGTGGTGGGCTTCACCCGGGATCGG
This sequence comes from Alphaproteobacteria bacterium, assembly GCA_018665505.1. The sequence continues at coordinate 3,098 of JABJCS010000762.1, read as the reverse complement.
AAGCCGGTCACGGCGGGCGCCTTAAAGGCGGATGGCTCGATGACGGCGCTTTTGAAGGATGCGTTGGCTCCGAACCTAGTGCAGACCCTGGAGAACAACCCCGCTATCATCCACGGTGGACCTTTCGCCAATATCGCCCATGGCTGTAACACGGCGGTTGCCACCAAGACGATGCTGAAGATGGCGGATATCGTCGTCACCGAAGCCGGCTTCGGTGCTGATTTGGGTGCGGAGAAGTTCTTCGATATCAAATGCCGTAAGGCAGGTCTGCGGCCGGAAGCGGCGGTGATTGTCGCGACAGTGCGCGCCTTGAAGATGCATGGCGGTGTGGCGCGAGACGATCTCGGTAACGAGGATCTCGATGCTGTGAAAGAGGGGCTCGCCAATCTCGATCAGCATATTGAGAACATCAAGAAGTTCGGCGTGCCGCCGGTCGTCGGCATCAACCGGTTCCACGCGGACACGGAAGCGGAACTGGAAATGGTGAAGAAGCATTGCGAGGCGCAAGGCGTCCCGGCCTACGTCTGCACGCACTGGGCGGATGGTGGTGCGGGCACGGAAGAGATCGCGCGCAAGGTCGTGGAGGTGCTGGAAAGCGGAGAGGCGGATTTCAAACCGCTCTATCCGGACGAAATGCCGCTTCTGGAGAAGATTGAGACCATCGCCCGCGAGATTTATCGGGCTGACGGCGTCTCGGTGGACAGCCGGGTGATGAACCAGCTGAAAGACTTCGAGGATGCGGGCTTCGGTCATTTCCCAGTCTGTATGGCGAAGACGCAGTACAGTTTCTCGTCGGACCCGACCCTGCGCGGTGCGCCGCGCGGCTTCACGGTGCCAATCCGGGAAGTCCGGCTCTCGGCGGGCGCAGAATTCATCGTGGCGATTGCGGGCGACATCATGACCATGCCGGGTCTGCCGCGGAACCCCGCCGCGCATAGTATCTTCGTCAATGACGGCGGTCAGATCGAAGGGCTGTTCTAAGGCTTCGGGCCTTAATGGGCGGTTTGATGGAGAGTAAGTGGTGAGCGATGCGTACCCGGTCGAATTGACCGCGCCGGATATTTCCGCCTATCGAAACGGAAATACCGGACTGGACTATGTCACGACGTTCGATAGCGGGAAGCCGGGGCCGCATGTCATGGTCGCGGCGGTTACCCATGGCAACGAGCTCTGCGGCGCGATTACCCTCGATTTTTTGTTTCGCCAAGAGATCAGGCCGAAACAGGGCAAGCTTACCTTCGCCTTCAACAATTATCGTGCTTTCTTGAGCTTCAACCCGGCGCAGCCGTTGCTCTCTCGGTTCGTCGATGAAGACTTCAATCGGTTATGGTCGCCCGAAGTATTGGACGGACGGCGTAACAGTGCCGAGTTGGAACGCGCGCGCGAGTTGCGTCCATTCGTCGATGGAGTGGATTTTCTACTCGATATCCATTCCATGCAGACCAGCGTAGCGCCGTTGATGCTGGCGGGACCGCTTCTCAAGGGGCGGGAATTGGCGGGAGCGCTCGGTGTGCCGGTCTATGTGGTCTCCGATGAAGGGCACGCGGCGGGCAGACGCTTGCGCGATTATGGCGATTTCGGTGATCCGTCGAGCAAGAAGAACGCGTTGCTCGTTGAATGCGGACAGCATTGGGAGAAAGCGAGCGCCGATGTCTCGCTACAGACCGCGTTGCGGTTCCTACTGGCGTGCGATGCCGTCGAGCCGGAGAGCGTAGAAGCGCATCTGACGCTGGTCGAGGGTGCCCAGAAATTCATCGAAGTGACGGATGTTGTGACGATTAAAACCAACGCCTTCACGTTTGTGGAACCCTATCGAGGTTTGGAGGTCATTCCGGAGGCTGGAACGTTGTTGGGCCGGGACGGAGGGGAGGATGTTAGAACCCCACATGACAATTGCATCCTAATCATGCCGTCGCGGCGTCTATTTCCCGGCCAAACAGCGGTGCGTTTGGGGCGGTTTCTCGAAACTTAGCGCCGAACCGTAGTAATAGACCCCTACAGCCCCGATATAGTTTAGTATCGAAATCGACCGCGACGGTGAAGGGAAGGCAAAAGTTTTCCCCATATCGATCTGTTTAACAGTCGAACAGGAGTAAGCGTTATGCCGTTCTACGTAGATGGGCTATCTGTCTTTGTCATCGTCTTTGTGATTCTTGTCGTTCTCATGATCTTCATGGGCGTCAAACAAGTGCCGCAGGGGACCGAAATCGCAATCGAACGCTTTGGTCGATATACGAAAACGCTGTACCCGGGGTTGAATCTTATCCTGCCTTTTGTCGATCGGGTCGGCGCTAAAATGAATATGCGCGAAATGGTCCTCGACGTCCCGAGCCAGGAGGTCATTTCCAAGGACAACGCCATGGTGACAGCGGACGGCGTTGTCTTTTTTCAGGTGATCGATACCGCCAAGGCGGCGTACGAAGTGAACGACCTGGAGCGCGCGATCCTCAACCTGACAATGACTAATATTCGGACCGTGATGGGCTCGATGGATCTGGATATGCTTTTGTCCGAGCGCGACACAATCAACGCGAACCTTCTGAATGTCGTCGATGAAGCGACCAACCCATGGGGCGTGAAGGTCACTCGTATCGAGATCAAGGATATCGCGCCACCGCTGGATTTGGTGGAAGCGATGGGGCGGCAGATGAAGGCCGAACGGGAGAAACGCGCCAGCATTCTGGAAGCCGAGGGCGCGCGTCAGTCGGAGATTTTGCGGGCGGAAGGAATGAAGCAAGCGGCCATCTTGGAGTCTGAGGGTCGGAAGGAAGCGGCATTCCGGGATGCGGAAGCCCGAGAGCGCGAAGCGGAAGCCGAAGGAAAGGCCACCGCGATGGTATCGGAAGCGATCGCACGTGGCGACATACAGGCGATTAATTATTTCGTCGCGCAAAAGTATATCGAGGCCTTGGCTCAGTTTGCGAATTCGCCGAATGAAAAATTGTTCTTCATGCCGGTTGAGGCAACAGGCGTGATTGGCGCAATTGGGGGCATCGCCGAAATAGCGAAGCAATCTTTTGGCGATTCCGGCGGCAGGCAAGGCGATTCTGGGTCGACGGGTGGAAATCGCGGCCCCTGGGAGACATCGTAATCGCCAT
>JABJCS010000761.1 GCA_018665505.1 Alphaproteobacteria bacterium | reverse complement strand
CCCGTGCATGCGCTTCCCGTTCGATTCCATCATGCTTGTAGCGCACGCCAGCCGCACGGCCGTCTTTGACGATGATCCATTTGGTGAGCGCCTTAGTTGTGACTTGAAGGTTCGGTCGTCGCTTGGCTGGGTTCAGATAAGCCCGCGCCGTGCTCATCCGCCGCCCGTTTCCGAGGGCATATTGAAAGAACCCGGCACCTTCCTGTGTGGCACCGTTATAGTCGGCATTAAGGGGGAGCCCCGCTTCCTCGCAGGCGTCCATGAAGACGTGTGTGAGGGGGTGCTGCTCAATTGGCTCCTGCACTTTGATAGGTCCGTCACGGCCTCTTAAATTTTCGTCACCGAGCGACGCCGATTCGAACTTCCGGAAATAGGGGAGGACGTCGTCGAAGGACCAGCCAGTATTCCCCAACTGCCGCCAGCCGTCGTAATCTTCCTGCTGGCCGCGCACGATCAGATGTCCGTTGATCGAGGACGAACCGCCGAGCGCCTTGCCACGGGGCCAAGAAATTTCGCGATTTCCGGAGCTTTCCTGCGCCTCGGTCGTATACAGCCAGTTGACCTTCGGATTGGCGATGGTCTTGAAGAATCCGGCGGGGATGTGAATAAAAATATTACGGTCGGCACCGCCCGCTTCGAGCAACAAGACTGACTTGTTGCGGTCCTCGCTCAACCGGTTCGCCAATACACAGCCGGCTGATCCGGCACCGATGATGATGTAATCGTAAGTGTCCATAAGCGTGGTTCCTACTTCCCTGCCAAATTCACGGATTCCAGTTGCCGGCCCTTGATGAAGTCGGCGCATTTCTCGCCGATCATGATGGTGGAAGCGTTGGTGTTAGCGGAAGGCATGGTTGGCATGATGGAAGCGTCGGCGACGCGCAATCCTTCGATCCCGCGGACCCGTAATTGGTCGTCGACGACGGCGGTCGGATCGCTGTCTGGGCCCATCCGGCAGGTGCCCATTAGGTGGAAGGTGGTGGTCGCGTTTTGGCGGTAATAGGCGAGCATCTCGTCCTCTGTATGGACGTCCTTGCCAGGTAACTCTTCGCATTCGACATGGGGCGAAAACTCCGGCGTTTGCATGAGATCACGCGCCAATTTCATTCCCGCGATGGAGAGTCGTCGGTCGGTCTCGTGGGAAAAGTAATTCGGTTGGATCGCGGGCGCTTCAAACGGGTCCGCGGATTTCGCGCGGATATAACCAATGCTTTCCGGCCGCTGCACCCAGGGCGCCACGGTCGCGCCTGGGAAGTCGTCAAGCTGCGATTGCACGCCTTCCTTATAACTCGCGGGTGTGAAGGATATCTGCAGATCGCCGTTGTCGAGCGCTGGATTGGATTTCCAAAAGATATAGACCAGGGTCGGTGACAGGCCGAGGACGCTCGGCTGACCGGTGAAGTATTTGAAGGCTTCGGTCATCAAGGGAAGGCCGTTGACCCGTTGATTGATCGTATCCATGGTCTTGATACGCGCTACCATCCGTAAAACGAAATGGTCGCGGAGATTTTCTCCGACACCCGGCAGCTCGTGGTGGACGGGAATACCGATGTCCTTGAGCAATCCGACCGGGCCGACGCCGGAGAGCTGCAGCAGTTGCGGCGAGTTGACGGAGCCGCCCGAGAGGATGATTTCGCGACGCGCGCGGATCTCGATGGATTTCCCGCCGCGCATGTATTGAATGCCGACGGCACGCTTCCCCTCGAAGACGATCTTCGTCGCGTGAGCCTTTGTGCGCACCTCAATATTCGGGCGCTTGAGGGCAGGGCGCAGGAACGCGCGGGCCGAACTGACACGCCGGCCCTGATGGATGGTGCGTTGCGTGTAACTGATGCCTTCCTGGGTGGCGCCGTTATAGTCTTCGTTCAAGGGGATGCCATAGTTGACGGCACCCTTGATGAAATCGTCCGCGAGAGGATGACGGTAGTCGATATCGGTGATGATCAAGCTGCCATCGCGCCCTCGGAAGGTCTCGTCACCGTCGCCGACGCGGCGCTCCGAGCGTTTGAAATACGGCAGGACGTCCGCATAGCCCCAGCCGCGATTGCCGCGCTGGGCCCAGCCGTCGAAATCCATCCGTTGTCCCCGGCTATAGACATTTCCGTTGATTGAAGAGGATCCGCCCAACGTCTTGCCGCGTGGTGCGTGGATGCGCCTCCCGGCTGTCCCCTCGCTCGGTTCGGATTCGTAGAGCCAATTCACCGCCGGATCGACCAGAGTCTTCATGAAACCGGCGGGGATATGGATGTAGGGGTTCCAGTCGCGCCCGCCTGCTTCCAGAACGCAGACTGTGGAATTCGGGTCTTCGGATAGGCGCGCCGCGACTGTGCCACCGGCTGAGCCCGCGCCGACGACGATATAGTCAAATTCATCCATGAACGGTTAGCCCCATCAGATTCGTTTCTTTTTGTGTCGTCGAATCTCGCACGCTGTTCCGAAATCGCAAGCCTCGCGCTGTACCGGAACCGGCATAGGGCTACATTCGGGAAAGTGATTGTGGAGAGCGAATGAAGGAGGCCGAAATGGCGACGATGGATATGAAGACTTGGCGGACCGGCATTGCCGAAGTCGTGAGTACCGAGACCGAAGAGGAGATTCTCGTGCGCGGCCGGAAACTCTCCGAGCTGACGGGCTCGATCTCTTTCGCCGAGATGATGTATTTGATGTTCGCGGGTGACTTGCCGACGAAACCGCAGGCCCGTGTGCTCGACGCTTTGCTTGTCGCATCCGTCGAGCATGGTATTGCACCGCCATCGATGGTGGCGCGATGTTTTGCCTCCTACGGCACGACGATCCAGAGTGCTGTTGCGGGTGGTATCATGGCGTTCGGCGACCGCATGGGCGGGTTGGGTGAGCAATTAGCGAAGTTGATGTCCGCCAGGTTAAGCGCAATCGCCGACGATCCCACTGAAATCCCGGAAGACCGGTTGCGCGTCGAGGCGTGCGCGATCGTGGCGGAGGCACATGCGAAAGGAGAGCGGGTGCCGGGCTACGGCATTCCGCTGCACGGCATGGACCCACGTGCGCCGAAAATCACCGGTATCGCCAAGGAGGAAGGTACGTTCGGTCCCTATGGCCGCCTCGGTGAGTTGATCGAAGAAGAGCTTGCTGCTCGTCGTGGCGGGCGCACGATTCCGATGAACCT
>JABJCS010000760.1 GCA_018665505.1 Alphaproteobacteria bacterium | reverse complement strand
TTGGTCAGCGCCAGTGAGTTTTCCGTGTAGGCCTGATCGACGTGATAGGGGGTGCATTCGTCGAGTACGACGATGAGGTCGGCACCGAGCTTGCGCTGGATCTGGATTGAGGATTCTGGTGAGAGCGTGTGATAAGAGCCGTCCCGGGGAGAGCGGAAGGTCGCTCCCTCCTCGGTCAGTTTCTGCAGCAGTTTGGTTTGTTTTCGCGCACCGCTGGATTTGATTTCGTCCGCCTCTGTGCCTTGGCCCAGGCTGAATATCTGGAACCCGCCACTGTCGGTCAACATAGGACCGTCCCAGCCCATGAACTTGTGTAACCCGCCCATGCGCTCGACAACGTCCGGGCCTGGTTGGATCAGCATATGATAGGTATTGGCGAGGATGATATCGACATTCGCCGCTTCCAAGTCGTCGACGGATGCCGCTTTGACCGTCGCTTTGGTCGCGCAAAAGATAAAGGCCGGCGTGCGCAAAGATCCATGCGGCGTGTCGATCCGCCCGACCCGTGCGCAGCTGCCTGGGTCTTCCGCTAAAACCTCGAATCCGAATCCCGGATAATCGACCATCGCTCCCGTCATCCTCGATTGCCGGAAAAGAAAAAGCCCGCTCGTCGGCGGGCTTCCCTTCAGGCGTGTCGCTAAGCGTTACGCCGCGGCTGCGGCCTTGCGTTGAATGCGCCGTTTGATCTTCATCGCTTCGACCGGAAGCTTCCGGTTCGGCGTGTTCAGCAGGAAGGCGTCGAGCCCGCCCTTGAAATCGACCGTGCGCAGCGCGTGGACTGAGAGACGCACCCGGACCATCTCGCCCAGGGTCTCGCTCAGCAGCGAAGTTGATTGTACGTTCGGCAAAAACCGCCGACGCGACTTATTATGAGCATGACTCACGTTGTTTCCAGTGAGAACGCCCTTACCTGTAATCATGCAACGTCGTGCCATCGAACCGCTCCTAAATTCTGTCCTGGTCAGGAGAACCCGCCAAGAAGCGCGCACTTGTAAAAGAGAGCGCCGCCCGCGTCAAGGCGATTCGGGCAATTAGGTACCTAGAAAGACCGACAACATTTCCCGCGCGGCCGCTCCCGGCGCCATATCCCCACTGGCGACCTGAGCTTCTAAATTATCGACCTGTGCACCGACCTTTGGATGGTCCCTCAGGGCGGCAATCAAATTTTCCTCGATCTCGGACCACATCCAGGCTTTTGCTTGGTTGGCACGGCGATCCTCGAATTCGCTCGAGGCGATCATATTGGTACGATAATCGTTTATTTTTCGCCAAACCTCGGCAATACCATCCCCTGTCAAAGCCGAGCAGGTCAGCACCGGGACCCGCCAATTCGGTGACGCAGGGCGGATCATATGCACCGCGCTGCGGTAATCGGCGGCGGCGTGGTTGGCTGCCTCGACCAGGGCACCATCCGCCTTGTTGACCACGATCAAATCGGCGAGCTCGACAATGCCCTTCTTGATGCCTTGAAGCTCGTCGCCAGCGGCGGGGGCCAGGAGTAACAAGAACAAGTCGCTCATCTCGGCGACGGCGGTCTCCGATTGGCCGACACCGACGGTCTCGATGATCACAATGTCGAAACCGGCGGCTTCACAAATCAGGACGCATTCCCGCGTACGCCGCGCCACGCCGCCGAGACTGCGCCCCGCGGGCGAGGGCCGAATGAATGCCGAGGGATGGCGCGAGAGGTCTTCCATGCGAGTTTTGTCGCCAAGGATCGATCCGCCGCTCACCCGGGAGGAGGGATCAACCGCAAGTACCGCGACCTTGTGGCCTTGCTCGACCAGGGACAGGCCGAAAGTTTCGATAAAACTCGATTTGCCGACGCCAGGGGCGCCTGAAATGCCGACTCGAATCGATTTTCCGCAATGGGGTAGGAGCGTCGCCAGCAAGGCTTCCGCTTCCACGCGATGGTCCGCACGCGTCGATTCCGCCAAGGTGATGGCGCGGGCGAGGGCACGCCGATTGCCGCCGATAATGTCTGTCGCCAAGTCTGTCACGTTCGCCGTCGTCTTTTGCTCAGAATTATTTACGCGGTGGTGTTTTTTTGTTCGGGATCGGTAACATGGTTTCCGCCATTTCCGAAAGTTTCTTTCGGCTTTCGTTGTCAAGTTCCGCCAGTACTTCTTGGCGGGAGCGATGAAGTGAGACCGCGTTGGCAATCAAATCTTGCCGCCCCGCGTCCCGTTCCGCATAGGCCCCAATCGCCCGTTTCGCGGCAGCTCGTTTTTCCGCCGGGTTATCACTGGAATCGTTCATGTGTTGGCGGACCATTTTGGTGAAGAGGAGGAACCGAAACAGTCGAAGTAGCCATTCGCCAAGTTTGTCGAGCAGTTTTAACAATTTTCACCACCCGCCGCGTTCATCGGTTTATCGTTCGCCCCCGGGCCCAACGGTTGTCCGTAACTGAATTCAACCGCGTTGCCGTCAGGGTCGCGCACGCCGCAATAATATCCAACCGGATAGGGTTCCTCGCGAGGCTCCCAAATCAGACAATCCGCAGTTTGCGCCTTTACCGCGATGGCATCGACAGCGTTGCGGCTTTCCATCGCAAACCCGGTGTGGCTGTAATCCTTCTCTGCTTGGTCGCGGCCGGGGCCACCGGAAATCAGGACGTAGATGAACTCCTCCTCGCGTCCTGGTTCCGCCAGCCACACTACTCGGCCGTCCCCATCGGGATCACGGCGTTCGTGCACCTGTTTTAGCCCGCAAAAGTCCGTATAGAAATCGATACAGGCGGCAATGTCGCGCACGTGGAGCGCGATATGAGTGAGTGTTGTCGGCATAGCGGGATGACCGTAACGCCGCTCACACATCCTCGTCCAGAAGCTTGGACATCATAATTTCGTCGACCCATTCGCCGTCCACGAATAGCGATTGCCTGTTCACGCCCTCATCGCGATACCCCATGGAGAGATAAAGACGATGCGCGCGCTCGTTATGGGACATGACGGTGAGCTCCAAGCGGCGAATTTCGTGCTCCGTCGAAAT
>JABJCS010000097.1 GCA_018665505.1 Alphaproteobacteria bacterium | reverse complement strand
TGGCTCGGCCCGCGTCGGCGGACGGCGGCTCATCGATTTCGGTATAGGCTTGCATGTGGGCGACGTCACATATGGCAATATCGGTATTCCGGAGCGATTGGAATTCACCGTGATAGGTGCTGCGGCCAACGAAGCCGCGCGAATCGAAGCCTTGACCAAGGAAATTGGTGTCCCGGTTGTCATGTCGGCGGAATTCGCAGCGCATTACAACGGCGAATTAAAGCCGCTGGGCTCCCACGCGCTTCGTGGCGTCGGGCATGAGGTCGAGGTTTTCACCTTGGCGGATTAGCGGCGCTTTACGTTAAACTGAGATAACCTTTAGCCAACTTGGAGACACCGATGACAACCGATCTGTTGATGCTCGTTTACTCCGCCGTTCTCTGCGTCTTGCTGGCGTTCCCATATACATTGGCATTGATTGGCCGGGTTGGGCCGTTCAAGGCGGTCGCTTACCCGCAACCGACCCATGACGATATGTCGGATTGGGTGCAGCGCTCGAAACGGGCGCATATGAATTTGGTCGAAAACCTGCCCGCATTCGCGGTCATCGTGCTGGTGGCACATGTGGCGGGCGCTGCCAATCCGACGACGGCCATGGGCGCGCAAATATTCTTTTGGGCCCGTATTGTCATGGCGGTCGGCCATATCGGCGGCATTCCGGGACTGCGCTCCGTTTCCTGGTTCGTCAGCCTCGCTGGTCTAGTGATGATTCTGCTCCAAATCTTCTAAGGTTCGAAAGCAGATCATTTAGGGAGCACACGATGCGCTGGGTGCGGTACGAGGATATGGGCGAGGCGGTCTATGGGATCGTCGAGGGCGACATGGTTCAGCCGGTTAGGGGAAACCCTTTCGACGGCTATGAGAAACTCGGGGAGCCGCGGGCGTTCGACGGCGTGAAATTATTGGTGCCGGTGGTACCTAAGGTGTTCTACGCCGCTGGGCTCAACTATGTCGACCACATCATGGAATACGCGGCCAAGACGGGCCGTGAGCCGAACATCCCGCCCGAGGCCGATGTCGGTTACCGGGCGAACAATGCCTTGATCGCGCATGGCGAGACCATCGTCATTCCGGCGGACGCGACCGAACGGGTCGAGTATGAGGCCGAAGTTGTCGTCGTGATCGGCAAGAAGGCAAAGAACCTGACCGAGGCGAACGCCCTAGATTGCGTACTCGGCTACACCATTGGCAACGACATGAGCGAACGCACTTGGCAAAAGAGCGACCGCACCCTGTGGCGAGCCAAGAATAGCGACACCTTTAAGCCGATGGGCCCGTGGATCGAAACCGACGCCAAGCTTGAAGACATGGAGACCATTGTTCGGGTGAACGGCGAGGAAACCATCCGCTTCTCGACCAACAAAATGCTCTTTAGCGTGCAGACCTTCCTTGCCCGCATGTCGAAATACATGGAGCTGCAGCCGGGCGACGTCGTCTGGATGGGTACCGAAGGCAGCTCGCCCCAGGTCAAGCACGGCGATCAGATCGACATTGAGATCACTGGTATCGGTACACTGAGTAATCCGGTGGTGCGGGCGGGGCAATAAGCTCGCCGTGGGTGCGGCTCGGAGGAGAAATTAGATCATGCTGAAAATCTGGGGTCGGCCGACGTCGATCTGCACGCAGCGCGCTCTCTGGACATTGGTTGAGGCCGATGTGCCGTTCGAATTGATATTGGCGAGTGCCACCATGGGGCCCAATGGACATGTTTCCGGCGGCGGGCCTGCCTTCGGCTTCGTCAGTTCGCCGGAATACCGGGCCATGAATCCGCATGGCACCATTCCGACCATCGATGACGACGGCTATATTCTATGGGAATCGAACACGATCTGCCGGTATCTGGCGCAGACCTATGCGCCGTTGCTGTTCGGCGGCGATGTAAAGACCTTGGCCCTCGGCAGCCAATGGATGGATTGGACGAACACGCAGCTCGAGCCCCATCTCCATACTCTGGTCATGCATCTCGTGCGCATGCGGGAAGAGGACCGGGACCCGGCAGCAGTCGAACAAACCCGCCTGGAGATTATACCGGAACTTGAGCGCCTCGACGCCCATCTCGCGGACAAATCTTATGTTGCTGGTGACAGTTTCACGGTCGGCGATATCCCACCCGCCTGCGCCGTCTATCGCTGGGCGGTGTTCGGCTTAGAGGGGCCGGAGATGCCGAACCTGAAGGCCTGGCAAGCCCGCGTCAGGGAACGCGAAGGTTTCCAGCGGCATATTGCGCCGAAAGAGAATCACTTGAATTAAATTACTCCGCCGCTGCCGCTCGGCTCTGAAATTCCGGGGCCACCTTTTCCATGAACAGTTTTATGCTGTTGTTCGCGACGTCTGCCGCCATCGGACCGAGGCGGAAGGTCATCATGATGCCGCCGACGCCAATCTTATCGATCTTAGCCAGGCGTTCCGCGACCGTCGCCGGAGAGCCGTAGATCAAGCCGTGTGCCGGATCATTTCGAGCCACGCCTTTCTTTTCTTCTTGGAGCAACGCGCCTTGCTCTTTGTAGACGCGCCTGCGCATCTCGGCGCGGAATTCATGCTGGCGCTGGAAGGCGGGGACACCAACGCGCTCAGCCTCGGCGTCGGTCTCGGCGACAAAGATGTTTCGCCAAACCCATGACTGACCGACATTCTCGGCAATGCTTTCGTCGTCGTATCCTGCTTCCGCGAGTGTCGCCCGGTACAAGTCCATGCGGTGTTGCGTCACCTCGTCCGACTGGACGTTCATCATGAATGGGCGTCCCTCTTTCGCGAGACCGACCATTGACCCTTCACTTGAGGAAGCGCGCAGGATTGTCGGGTGGGGTTTTGTGTAGGGGACCGGCCGCAGCTTCGGTAGTTTGATGTCCCAGAACTTGCCCTTGTGCTCGTAGTTTTCCGTCGTCCAAGCCTTCAGCATGATCTCTTCGGATTCGAGGAGACGTTCCTGGGCTTCGTTCGGGTCGATATCGTAGCCTTGATAGTCGTATATATTATAAGCAGTGCCGCGCCCGAGGCCGACGATTAAGCGACCCTTCGAAAGGTGGTCGATCAGGTTCATTTGCTCAGCGAAGCGTACCGGATGGTGCAGCGACATTTGCGCGACGGCGAAACCAATTTTGATCTTCTCCGTACAGGTCGCGAGTGCAGCCGCGAAGGCGACAGGGTCCACATAGGCGCAAATGCCATCGAAATGATGCTCGGCCAGCCAAACCGTGTCGACGCCGAGCCGGTCGCAAAGCTGTGCTTCGGCGACGGATTCGCGGATAACACGCCCGTCGTCGTCCGGACTTTCGGCGGCGGGGAAGATGAAGTTGCTGAATTTCATAGCCATAGATGGGTTGCCTTTATGTCAATGCGCCGCGCCGTGTCCCAGTGATATAGTAAGGAGTATAGTTTAGCGGATGCCGCCCGCCCAATCTGATATGCAGGTCGCCATCAATTTTGCACCGGTCTCGTTCGGATGCAGCAGGTCGCAGAACAGCGTATCGTCGGAGTCGGGGTCGATCTCTTCCGACATTTCGAGATAGGTTCCACCCTCTTTCTCGACGGCTTCCGCAATTCCATCCAAATAGCCGATCCAGCGCGGCACATTCTCCGGAGCTTCGATCAATGCGGCGTATTCCGGGTGACGGATGCGAAATAAACGACGATTGTCAGCCTCTTCCTTAGTCACCTTCTTTCCGCTCCAGGGGAGGACGGGTGGTTGACAGAACAGCAGGCGACAATCGCCGAGCATGCGGCACTTCGCGGCGAACATTGCGATGTTGTGCTCCATCCAAACGAGGGTTTCAGCAAAGGCTTTATCAATGTCTTGGCCACCCTGCAGTGCGACGTCGTCCTTTTGCCATTCGTAAGAGACGTTATGTAACGGCGGGTAGGGGGCTCGGTCGTGGGTGGCTAAAAGGGACAACAGGACATTCACGGTGCCGCTGACGACGATGCAATATTTCGTCTCTGGTGGGGCGAACAGTTCGAACAGCAGCCGTTGTTGCAAGATATTGCTGATCGGTGCCGCCAGCGAAAACCATTCCGCCCCGCCGGTTTCCAGAAATGTGAGGTTTGCTTGCAGTGTGTGCGCATTTGCGAGGCCGTACCCCAATGCCTGACTGGCGCCGCAGATGATGCCCTTCGGTCCGGGTGTTCCGACGAATTCGTCATAGCCAATCGCCCGGCCTTCTTTCCAGAGATGGCGAAACCCGTGCCGGTCCGTTGTCAGTGTTTGCGATGTGTAGTTGGGCTCGCAAATGCGTTCCACATAGGGACGGAGCGCAATTCCCATGCGCTCGAAATCAGCAATCGCGGGATTGAGCCGCCACATTGCCTCGGTAGCGGCGGCTCGGTCGATGTGATCCTCTGCCGTCTCGGGCCCGTTGGCTAACGCAATCAATCTGTCTTGTAACACTGTTTCCTCGGGCGCCAACGCCGCAGCGCGTCTTAAGGATTCCAGCGCTTCCTTCGTGTGGCCGAGATCTTCCAGAGCGCTCGCGTAATTGCTCCAAATCCAAGGCTTTCCCGGATCCGCTACGCTCGCTTGGCGGAATCGCACGAGCGCCTCTTCCGTGCGGCCGAACTGCCGCAAGATCGTTCCCAGGTTGTTGAGGGCGGATGGATGCATCGGTGTATAACGTAGGGCCAGTTCATATTGCGGGATGGCTTCTTCGAGGCGTCCTTGTTGATGGATCGCATAGGCCAGCAGGAAGACCGTTTCGCCGGCCTGTGGCAGTGTTGTCAGAAGCGCGCGGGCGGCGCTTTCGGCCTCCGCATGGCGTCCCATTTGGGATAAATCCCGGATGGATTGAAGTTGCTCCATCGACTCCATCTTTCATTTCAGTAAGGGTCGCAAAATGCACGGCATTCGGCAACCGTACGAGCGTGGCCTTGGCCGCGCGCAACGGCGGGGTAATTCACTGAGTAAGGATGCATTAGGGGGGAGATAGTCATGCAAGCCCGGTTCGGGATCATTGAAATTCCACGCAGTATCGAAGGCGCGCGTGAGAATTCACGCCTGGCGGAGGAACATGGTTTCGACATGGTCGGCGTCGCGGATTCTCAATCCTTGTTTCGTGAACTATTTGTGAGTTTGAGCGTCATCGGCGCGGCGACGGAAAAGGTAATATTGGGCCCGACCGTGACCAACCCGTTGACCCGACATCCCGCCGTCATGGCGAGTGGTCTTGCCTCCATTCAAGAAATATCGGGAGGGCGCGCGTTTCTTGGAATCGCGACCGGCGACAGCGCCATCTACAATCTTGGCGAACGCCCGAAAGGCTTGGCCGGACTGAAAGAGTATATTCAGGCGTTGCGCCATCTTTTTGCGGGCGAACATACGGAATACGGTGGAAAACCTATTCACACGCGGTGGATCGGCGGTCTCGACCAGCCAACCGTGCCGATCTACATCGCCGCCGAAGGGCCAAAGACCTTGGAGTTGGCGGGTGAGATCGCTGACGGCGTATTTTGCGGCATGGGTTTTTCGCCAGAGGTGACGAAGCTGACGCTAGAGCACATCGCGAAAGGTGCGGAGCGCGCGGGGCGTACACTCGACGATATCGATATCTGGGCGTTGGGCCGCGTCAATGTCGGGGCGGATCGATCGGCCTTGGTTAGCGAAATCCGCATGGAACTTGCGTCAACGGCGCATCATGCTTTTCGTTTCACCCAGGAAGGTAAACTCGTGCCACCGCAATTCGTCGATGCAATCCGCGAAGTGCAGCAAGGCTACAATCCGTCCCACCATGAAGACCTCGGCGAGTCTCCGAACGCACAATTGATGCAGGACCCGGAGTTGCTCGCTTATATGGTCGACCGGTTCGCGGTGTTGGGAACACCGGAGGAATGTGTCAGCCAAATCCAACGCATCCGCGAGGCTGGGATTCATCAGATACTATTCACCGGCTTTGTCGACGACCGGCCCAGCTTGATCAAAACTTTGGGGCGCGATGTTTTTCCGCGTTGCCGAAACTAGGAACTATAAAAGCGAATGAAACTATTCTGGACGCCAGCGTCCCCCTTCACCCGTAAAGTCGGCGTTGTCGCTCGGGAACTTGATCTGTGGGGTAATATCGAAATCTTACCCACGACCTGGTCGCTGGAGTGGGGGTATCGAACCGTGCCCTTCACGCCGGGACTGGCGGAGGCCAATCCGGTCGCGCGCATTCCGACACTGATCACCGAAGGTGGCGACGCCCTTGGTGATTCGACGTTGGCTTGTCTTTATCTGAATGACGTTTCCGATGATAAGAAACTCATTCCGGAAGGTGAGGAGAAATGGCGCATGTGGTCGCTCTACGCCATCGCGGACGGTATGTTGGAAGCGCAAATCCTGATGCGGGCGGAGCATTTACGGCCGACCGATATCCGCTCGGATAGTTTCCTTGATAAACAAAAAGACCGGATCGAGCGTTGCCTCGATGCGATGGAAGCGCGCGCGAGCGAATTGGGCGGTCCACTCAATCTGGCGCAGATCACTGTCGGTGTGACCTGTAGCTATCAGGATTGGCGCGATTGGCTCGACGACTTCCGACCCAATCGTCCGCGACTTGCTGATTGGTATGCACGGTTCTCCGAACGCGATGCGATGAAAATCACCGAACCCCAAGAAACTCCAGAGCAATAGGAATTTATCATGGCGAAAGCTTCAGATCACATCGTTCTTGTCACCGGCGCCGGCGCCGGAATCGGGGCCGCGACCGCACGGCGCTATGCGAGTGAGGGTGCACGGGTCATTGCGGCGGACTATCAAGCGGACCGGTTGGATGACGTGGGGAAGGGATTTGAAGCGAATATGCGGGGATTGGTCCTGGACCTCCGCAATTCCGATGCGGTCTTCGCGGCGATCGAAGGCCTGCCGGATGATTTCAAGGAAATATCGATCCTCGTCAATAATGCCGGCGTAGGGCCCGGCACGGAACCTGCGCATGAAGCGTTGCTGAGCGATTGGGAGGCGATCGTCGACACCAACATCAAAGGCGTTCTCTATTGCATCCGAGCGATTTTGCCGGGGATGGTGGAGCGGAAACGGGGGCACATCGTCAATATCTCTTCGACATCCGCGACGAATAATTACAAGGGCGGGAACGTCTATGGTGGCAGCAAGGCATTCGTTCGCCAACTGTCGCTTAATTTGCGCTGCGATCTCTTGGGAACCCCAGTTCGGGTCTCCAGTATCGAGCCCGGCATGACGGAGACCCGCTTCACCGAGGTCCGTTACCGCGAAGACTCCGATAAAACGGCGGCACATTACGATGGCTTGGTGCCGTTGTCGGGTGACGATTTGGCGGATGTGATTTTCTACACGACCATGCTGCCCGCACATGTGAATATTAATACACTGCAAGTGACGCCGATCAGCATGGCTCCCGCAGGTTACGCGATGCATCGAGAATAGTTATGGTCCGCACTTTCAATCCGCCTGGGGTTTGGCAACCTTTCGGTGCCTTCTCATTGGTGGCCTTCCAAGGCGACGGCCAGACTGTCCATCTGAAGGGTCAGATACCGCTAGATGCGGACGGAGAGATCGTAGGGGTCGGCGATATGAAGGCTCAGGTGGAGCAGGTTTTGAAGAATGTCGACGCGGTCCTAGGGGCTCTCGGTGGCGAGATGGGAGATATTTTATCATGGGGCTGTCCCAGATAACCGAGATTAGAGGTTATCATGGTATCCATGCGCAAGAGCCGTCTGAGCAGATACAGGCAGGATCGTCTGATCGAACATTTTGTTGCTGGCACGACGGCCCGGACAGCTGCCAGTTTATG
>JABJCS010000759.1 GCA_018665505.1 Alphaproteobacteria bacterium | reverse complement strand
GATGCTGGGGATGTTTAAACGCTATAAGCCAGCGTATGGGCCAAATACTGTTTTATTTTTGAGGCAAAATATAGGAATTTTATATTTTTGTTATATGACTGCCGAGGGCGCCAATAATTTCAATTCTACATCGAACTAGAGTCGTCTCGCGCGAACGTATGCGCTACTGCGAGACGCCCCACGTGATTCCCAACTCTTTCAACCATTTGCGATAGGCGACACAATACTTGTCTGACCGCAAATGCAGTTCCTGCTTTAAGTCGAGTGGCAAGGGGTGGGGACGTTGGCTCTCAATGATCGGCTTGTCTTGATTGTAGACCGCGTCCTGGCGTTCGAGAATTTGCGGCTCCGGCAAATCGAAACCGTAGTTGATCGCAATTTGCACCCACAAAATACAGTCGTCGGTCGCCAATGGTGTCACCGCCATGAAGGTGCAGAAGCGATTGCCCTCACCGGTGTCTTTCGCGAAATATGCCGAGAGCGGGCGCGGGCATGAATATTGATAGTAGGCAGTGATGGGAATGCCGCGATGATCTCCGAGCGGCTGATAGCGTGGGATCGGACCTGTACGGACGCCATTCTCGTCCGCGAAGACTTCGTAATCGCCGATGGGCTCGGGATTGTCTGGATCGCCGTTGATGTTCGCGTGCACGAACGGGAAATGCGCGGCATCCAGGAAATTCTCGACCGTTCGAAATGGATTGCCGTGATAGTTATAGGGACCGGCCATGACCTTGCGATAACCGTCGTCGGAATATTCTGGAAACCGATGTGGATCCTGTGTCGGTGTTCCGAGTGAAACCCAAATGAATCCGTCCGATTCAACTGCCCGATAGACGGTAGCGTGGGCTTTTTTTGGGGGGGGCATTTCCGGGTGCGCGGGAATCAAACTGCACTTTCCTGTCTGATCGTAGCGCCAACCGTGATACGGACACTCTACGGTACCGTCCTTCACCCGGCCTGGGGAAAGTTTGGCGCCGCGATGGATGCAGTAATCTCGCCATGCCATGACCGCACCGTCTTTTCGCCACAACACAAGATCTTCGTCCCATAGACGCGCCGCCAACAGGGCCTCTTCTTTGAGCTCGCTGGCCGTGGCCACGATATACCACTCGTTCAATAGTACCGGATCGTCAATCATCGTTCTTTGTCCCGTTTCCTGCGGATTAGAGCGAGGGCGAAGGAAAGTGCCTCCTTATTTCGTAAATACAAAAGCTATGCTGTCCGACAGCTTCGACAAATCGCGCGCTGGCGTTTTCACACAATTGCGACTTTCCGCCGATACCGCTTAGTGGCAAGAATGTATCTTGAGCAAATCCAACGGACCGCAGATTTCGCGGAAAGGTAATGCACATGAACTCGACCACGGTGAATATATTAAACGCGGGCCTCTGGATATTGATCGTGTTTTTGGCGTTTTTCATGCAGGTGATGCCGTTCTTGCTCGTGCTTACGCTTATAAATATCTCCTTCGGGGTATCGTCGGAGGTCGCGTTGATCTTGATTCCGGTCGTACTGTTCGGGATGTTAATCGGTGCGTGTGTTTATGCGTCGGGTCGGGCACGGAATAAGTTACCGGCACCGTTGCCGGTCTATCGTACCGACAGCGCGCCGGAGGGCTTGAAAGGGCTCGTGACATGCATGCTGCCGCACTCGCGGCGATACCGCATGCGGTGATCTATACGAGGCAGGGGCCTTACATTTTGGCTGTCGTCGGCTATCTCTCTAGCAAGATTTAATTTTCTAATAACGGAGGTTCATCATGGCCGCCAACGGGCGTTCCCTTAAACAGATTTTGGAGTCGGGTGAGTTCATCGTCGCACCAGGCGTATTTGAAATGATCTCGGCCCGGGTCGCTGATCAAATGGGCTTTCATGCGCTCTATATGACCGGATACGGAGCCACGGCTTCCTATTTGGGTCTACCGGATGCGGGTGTTGCCGCCTATTCGGAAATGGTTGATTGCGCGGGACGGATCGCGCAAGGCACGGTGACGCCCCTGATAGCGGACGCGGATACCGGCTACGGCGGACTGTTAAATGTGCAGCGAACGATCCAAGGCTACGAGGCTGCGGGCGTGCAGGGCATTCAGATCGAAGATCAGGTAACACCAAAGAAGTGCGGTCATACGCTTGGCCGTGAAGTGGTGCCGCTCGAAGACATGGTGCAGAAGATCCAGGTTGCCTGCGATGCACGACGTTCTGAAGACACGTTGATTATCGCGCGCACGGATTCCCGCACCGACCTCGGCTTGGACGAAGCATTGCGCCGCGGCGAGGCATTTGCGAAAGCGGGCGCGGATGTGGTGTTTGTTGAATCTCCGGAATCAGAGGAAGAACTACAGAAAGTTGGCGCCACAATCGATGCGCCGCTCTTGGCCAATATGGTGCCGAACGGCCGGACTCCGGTAATACCGGCGGAAACGCTTAAGGAATGGGGCTTTAATATCGCGATTTACCCGAGCTCCGGTTTTAGCGCCATCGCAGAGACACTGCGACAAGCCTATACCCACCTCCATGAAAATGGGACAACCATCGGCACGCCCGTCAAAACTTATGAAGACGGCAATCGTTCCATGCATGACCTTATGGGTTTTCAAGATGTTTGGGAGTTCGAGAGGAAATGGGCTCTCCGGGACCCTGATGCACCCGGCGCTTGAGGTAGCGTTGTCTTTGATCGACAGTCGGTAGAACGAAAATGCCGAAAATTGTGGAGAATGCAGCTTGAAGACCGATGCCGCGATTTTGGTTGAAACCGGTAAACCGCTGGAGATTGGCCGCCTCGACATCCCGAAACTGAGCGGTGGTCAATGTCTGGTCGAAATGGCATTTTCGGGCGCTT
>JABJCS010000096.1 GCA_018665505.1 Alphaproteobacteria bacterium | reverse complement strand
CCGCTGACTTGGAAAAGCTCGAATCCGCGCTCTCCGAAAGCGATATTGCCACTGTTGCGATGGTACTCGTTCAGTTGACCGAGGACTTATCCCTTCTCGATGAGATTGCAGGTTATATCAAAGGACCGTGGGATTACTCGGTGAAGATGCCAGCGGCGACGCAGGAAGAAATTCGTGCCCGTCTGATTGAGACTGTTCGCGCTTATGCGGAGGAGAGGCGTGACCTGCCGCCGCCACCGGATGACGCCACGCTGCAACGGATGATGAGTGTCGCCGTGGGCGAGCCTGTCTCCGACGATTATGCCGCCATGATGCGGGAAGAGTTGGCGCTGCATGATGCCGACCCGAAAGGGGTTTCTTGGCATCGTGATCCGCCGCAGGAGCGTCTGGACACTTTTCATGTCGTTATCGTGGGCGCGGGCATGTCGGGGCTGCTGTCGGCGATTAAACTTCAGCAAGCTGGTATTCCCTTCACGGTGATTGAGAAGAACGACGCGGTCGGCGGGACTTGGTACGAGAACCGGTATCCGGGCTGCGGTGTCGATACCCCGAACCATTTCTATTCCTATTCCTTTGAGCCGAGCCACGAATGGACTGAGTTCTATTCGAAGCGCGACGAACTGCACCGATATTTCGAGAACTGCGCCGACAAATACGACCTGCGCGGCGATATACGCTTTGAGACGGAAGTTGTCTCGCTCCGCTATGACGAGGCATCGGCGAGCTGGGATGTGTCGATAAGCGGCAAGGACGGTGCGGAAGAGACTTTAAGAGCGAATGCGGTGATCACCGCGGTCGGACAATTGAACCGACCAAAGCTTCCGGATATCCCCGGGCTCGATACGTTCGAGGGGCCCGCGTTTCATACCGCCGGGTGGGATGAGAGTGTCGATCTTGCGGGCAAGCGGGTGGCGATGATCGGCACGGGTGCCAGCGGCATGCAGACCGGCCCTGCGATTGCCGGTGCGGTTGATCGGCTCACTATTTTCCAGCGCTCGCCCCACTGGGTGATCGCCAATCCCAACTATCACCGCTTCGTCAGCCCGGGTAAGAAGTGGATCCTGGAGCATTTGCCGTATTATGCGCGGTGGTACCGGTTCCAGCTCTTCTGGGGTTTCTCTGACGGTATCCATGGGGCATTACAGGTCGACCCGGATTGGCCGCATCCCGAACGCGCCCTCAACGCGACCAACGACCGGTTCCGCGCCAATATGGTCCGCCATATGGAGCGGGAATTGGACGGCGATCCGGAATTGATGGCAAAGGTGGTGCCCAACTATCCGCCTTACGGCAAGCGGATGCTGGTCGACAATCATTGGTTCCCAATGCTGAAGCGCGACAATGTCGATCTGGTCACCGATACCATCGACCACATCGAAGCGGATGCCGTCGTCATGGCGGACGGGACGCGGTATGAAGTAGACGTCATCATTCTAGCGACAGGGTTTCATGCCAACCGGATGCTCTGGCCGATTGAGATCGTCGGGCGTGATGGCGAAAACCTGAGTGACATCTGGGGGGAAGACGATCCGAAAGCCTATCTCGGCATTACCGTGCAGAAGTTCCCGAATCTCTTTATCTTATACGGCCCGAACACCAATCTCGGCCATGGCGGCAGCGCCATGTTTCACGGCGAATGTCAGGTGCGCTATACGATGAAGTGCCTGCGTGATTTGATCGAGGGTGACCACCGAACGATGGAAGTGCGCAAAGACGTCCACGACGCCTTCAACGAGCGCTGCGACGCCGCCCATGAGAAAATGGTCTGGGCGCATACGGGCGTGAATAATTGGTACAAGAACAGTAAGGGCCGGGTCTTCGCCAACTCACCTTGGCGTCTGGTCGACTATTGGGCGATGACCGAGACGCCGGACCCGGACGATTATATCGTCAGATAAAAAATCATGGGGCTGTCCCAGATAACCGAGATTAGAGGTTATCATGGTATCCATGCGCAAGAGCCGTCTGAGCAGATACAGGCAGGATCGTCTGATCGAACATTTTGTTGCTGGCACGACGGCCCGGACAGCTGCCAGTTTATG
>JABJCS010000095.1 GCA_018665505.1 Alphaproteobacteria bacterium | reverse complement strand
GCGTCGGACTGCAGCTGTTTCAGTTCTTGGACGTATTCATCCGGCAAAGCATCAGGGATCGTGGCCATCAATTGCGCCACTTTCATCAACGGTCCTTTCAGGCCGCCGAGCGCCGCTGTCAGCTCCCCCGCGTGCTTCTCCTTATCAAGGCCAAGACCCAGATAACGCGACCCGACGAACCGCGCCGCCAACCCACCGACCGCACCGCCGACACGCGCGTATCGCCGGGCACGCCGTCCAAGCGTATTGTCTTCGGAATCCGACATTAGGCGTTGAGCCCCTTACCCATCCCTACCAGCGGTCCGGGCGATAAGGGTCGAGATCGATACCGGGGTCCCGCCCCGCAACAAGATCAGCGGTGATCCGCCCCATTACCGGCCCTAGCGTCATGCCGACATGTGATCCGCCAGAGGCAAAATAGACCCCTTCCGCTCCAGTCATTTCACCGAGAATCGGGCGCGTATCCGGGGTGGATGGTCGAAAGCCCATCCAGTTCGACATTTCGCGCGGGTCCAATTGCGGCAAAACGCGTTTGGCAAACGGGATCATCGCGCGGATTCGGCGATAATCCGGCGGTAACTCGACACCACCGAGTTCGACACCGCTCGTCACCCGCAAACCATGCTCCATCGGCAATAGGAATACGGAATGATCGCCGAGCAATACCGGCCGCCTCAGCGTCGGCTCCGGTTGCGGCAACATGACATGATATCCCCGCTCCGCATCCAGCAGCATGCGCTTACCCAGCATACGCGCGATCTGGCGCGACCATGCACCCGCCGCGACGATCACCCGGTCAGCAGCGTGCGAGCCCTTGTCTGTGGATACCGACCACGTGGCGCCATCCTTACCGAGCCCGGTGACTTGCTCTTGCAGGAAGGTACCGCCCTTTTCCTCGAACAATCCGGCGAAGCGTTTTGTGAGGTCGCCGGGATGGCGGATCATCGCGTGATTTTCGATATAGACCGCGTGTTTGAAATCGATGCCGAAAGCGGGCTCCATCTGGCGAATTTCCTCGCCCGGCAGAATGTCGATCTTATGCCCGCACGCCTGCATCAATTCCCGCTCGCGGGCACTATTGTTGAAACTCACATCACTTTCATAGACTTGGAGAATGCCGTTGCGGGAGACCATCGATTCAGCTTCCGCCTCAGCTATCAATTCGTTGTACGGCGCGAGCGCTAGATTCAGGAGGTCGGTCTTGGCCTGCGCATTCGCGCGTATCTTCTCCGCCGTGCTGTTGCGGATCAGATCGATCAGCCATGGCGTCAATTGCGGCAAGTAAGACCAGCGGATGCTCAAGGGGCCGGTCGGATCCATCAGCATCTTCGGCACGCGTTTCAGAATATCCGGGCGCGCGGTCGGCACGCAGGATGTCAGTGCGATCGTACCCGCATTGCCAAAGGACGCCGCTTCCCCGACCCCGCGCGGATCGAGCACCGTCACTTTGTGGCCGTCACGCTGCAGATAAAGCGCTGCGCCGATCCCGACGATACCCGCGCCGATAACCACGATGGATTTCGGCTCTGATGATTGTTGCTCGCTCATTCCCGTTCTTTCCTTCTTACCAGCGGTTCGGCCGGTACGGTGTCAAATCCACGCCGGAATCCCTGCCGGCGACCAGGTCGGCGATAATCCGCCCGAATGTCGGGCCCAACGTCATGCCGATATGCGCACCGCCGGTCGCGAAATACAGCCCGTCCCGCCCCGGCACACCGCCCAGGATCGGAACCGTGTCCGGCGTCGACGGGCGGCGTCCCATCCAGATTGACTGCTCCTCCGTCTGCAAACCTTTGACGTAGCCACTCACCTGCCCGATCGCCCTTCGTATGCGGCGATAATCGGGCGGCGCATCGATCCCTGCCAGCTCAACCCCGGTCGATACCCGGTAGCCAGTTTCCATCGGCGACATCATGAGACCCTCTTCACCGAAATGCACGGATCGGTTCAGACCCGGCTCCACGCTCGGCAGCATTACGTGATATCCGCGCTCCGTATCCAGCAACAGTTTGACACCGACCATCTTCGCGATCCGCCGCGACCACGCGCCTGCCGCCACGACGACGATATCGGCGGTGGCTTCCCCGCCGTCGGTCGTCACACGCCATTTACCCTCCGACGTTCCCGACAGACCGGTCACCGACTCGGGCTTCAATGTTCCGCCCCTCGCTGTAAAATCCTGAGCGAAGACTTCAGTCAATCGGCCCGGATTACGGATATTGCGGCTATCGGTGGAGAAGATCGCGTGCGGGAACAGAGGCTCCAACATCGGCTCCATCTGTCGAATTTCATCCGTATTCAGCAGTTCGTATGATCGGCCCGTCAGATCCATCAAGTCGATCTCGCGGGCCTTCATCTGCTCAAATGCGCTGTCCGTTCGGAAGACCCGCAGCATGCCACCCGCATAGACCAGATCTTCCGTGCCGGTCTGATCGATGAGCGGCCGGAAATCTTCCCAAGCTCGGTTCAACAATATCGATTTCACCGACGCGTTCCGGCGAATACGATCCGGAGCGCTATTGCGCACCAAGGACAGAAGCCACGGCGTCAATTGCGGCAAGTAAGACCAGCGCAAACTAAGGGCCCCCGCCGGGTCCATCAGCATCTTCGGCACCCGCATTAGGATATCGGGCGTCGCCGTGGGGATCGTCGCGTAGGTCGCGATCAATCCCGCATTGCCGAAAGACGTCATCGTGCCCGGCGGCTCCGGGTCCAATAGAGTGACCGCATGCCCATCGCGTTGCAGATAAAGCGCCGTCGATACCCCAGCGATGCCCGCACCGATAACGATGGCCGATTTCGGTGGTGTCTCGGTGCGGTCATCCATCGGTGTTACCGGGCCTCGTTACATGGTCGCTTCGAGTTCATCGATCAGATCTTCGACAACAGTCAGACCCTTATCCCAGAACGCGGGATCGGTCGCATCCAAGCCAAAGGGCGCCAACAATTCCTTATGACGCAGGGTACCGCCCGCCCGCAGCATTTCCAGATATTTATCCGCAAATCCCGCTTCCGCATCCTGATAGACCGAATACAGCGCATTCACCAAACAATCCCCGAAGGCATATGCGTAGACATAAAACGGCGAATGGATGAAATGCGGAATATAGGCCCAGTAGTGGCGATAATCATCGTGGTAGCGGAAAACAGGGCCGAGACTCTCCTTCTGAACCTTCATCCAAATCTCACCGATATC
>JABJCS010000094.1 GCA_018665505.1 Alphaproteobacteria bacterium | reverse complement strand
CATAGGGGACATTCATCGAACCGGGAATATGGCCCGACCTTAGGCCAGGACGGGTCTCTGGTTCCGTGCCGTTGTAGCGACCAGCGCCGCGAGCATCGACGACTTGTTCGCCGCCGCTGGCGATATTGGCATTTACTTGATTCGCTAAACGCAGCAAATCGGCGCGTAATGTGGCCGAAAAATCAACCGTGGCCGGAGCAGGGATATCAGTGGTTACAGGTCGACCTTCAGCCCGCCATTTTGGCAGGCCTCCGTTGAGCACCGCCACATCGTCATGACCGAAGGCGCGGAACATCCACCATCCGCGCGGTGCGGAATAGATACCGTGTTGATCGTAGACCACGACCTTGCAGTCGTTTGAAATACCGAGCGCGCCGACGCCTTTCGCGAATATTTCCACATTCGGCATCATATGCGGCAGTGTCGCATTCGGGTCGGCAATTGTGTCAATGTCGAAAAACGGCGCCCCTGGAATGTGCGCGTCGCGGTAATTCGCCCGCGTGTCTTCTTTAACTCCAACGCGCGGCAGGGAGGCGTCGACTACGCAGACTTTGGGATTGTCGATATTCTCAGCGAGCCAGTCGGTGGAGACCAGCGCTTCCGGTTTAACGTATGACATTGAGTTCCTTTCCTGAACTTAGTCGGCGAAGGCGATGCTAACCCGCCGGTTTCGCTTGCCCTTGCTTTCGATTTTCGTGGCACGAATATGGCCAATTTCACCAGTCCGCGAAACGTGTGTTCCGCCGCAGGGTTGCAGGTCAATTTCGCCAATTTTTAACAACCGGATTCGTCCGGTTCCGCGCGGTGGAGCCACGGACATGGTCGGAATGATCTCGGGTTGAGCGTCTAGTTCCTCGTCGGTGATATAATCAATATATGTCGGATGATCGGCGTCAATCAGTGCATTTACCGAAGCGGCGATCTCCTCCTTATCAAGTTTTTCATCACCCATATCAAAATCCATTCGGCTTTTTTTGGCGCCGATTTGGTTTCCAGTCACCCCTGCGGGTACGACGGAACACACCAGGTGCAGGGCGGTGTGCATTTGCATGTGAAGATAGCGTCTATCCCAGTCGACGACCGCTGTGACTTGCGAGCCGGGTGAGGGCGCTGTTTGTCCCTCGGCGGGGACATGGACGACATTCTCATCGCCTTTGCCCTTCACCGTGGTCGCGATGGTGATTTCACTGCCGTCCGCGAGGCGCAAAATGCCGGTATCGCCCGGTTGGCCGCCGCCGGTTGGATAAAAATTCGTGCGGTCCAGAACGATGCCGCCCAGTGCATTAATGGAGACGACAGTCGCCTCGCATTCCGTGAGGTACGAATCGCTTCGAAACACTTCTTCCGTTAGCATTTTACTTACTCCAGCCAGTCCGGAACCGGCAGGTTCTTCTCGCGCAGGAACGCGGGATTGAACAGTTTCGACTGATACTTGTTACCGAAATCGCAAAGGATGGTCACGATGGTATGACCGGGGCCCATTTCCTTCGCCATCCGGATAGCGCCGGCGACATTCACGCCGCTCGACGCGCCGAGGCACAGGCCTTCGTGTTTCAACATATCGAAGACGACTGGCAGAGCCTCTTCGTCCGGTATCTGATAGGCATCGTCGAACGGCGCGCCGTCAATGTTGCCGGTTACCCGACCCTGACCTATTCCTTCCGAAATCGAACTGCCGTCGGATTTTAGTTCACCGGTCTTGATGTAGCTGTACATCGCGGCACCCATCGGGTCGGCGGCTGCCGTCTTGACGTCTTTGTTTTGATCCTTGAGGTACATGCTAATTCCGGCAAGGGTCCCGCCCGTGCCGATGGCACAAGTGAATCCGTCTAATTTGCCATCAGTCTGCTCCCAAATCTCGGGACCGGTCGACCGATAGTGGCCCAATCGGTTCGAAGTGTTGTCCCACTGATTGGCATAGAGCACACCATTCGGCTCGCTCGCGGCCATTTCCTTCGCCTTACGTTCGGCTTGGTGGACGTAGTTATTTGGGTCCTTGAACGGGACAGCGGGGACTTCGATCAGTTCGGCGCCGCATAGGCGCAGCATATCTTTTTTCTCTTGGCTCTGTGTTTCGGGGATGATGATGACCGTGCTGTATCCACGGGCATTACCAACCAGCGAGAGCCCGATGCCGGTATTTCCGGCCGTCCCTTCGACAATGACGCCGCCTGGTTTCAGGTCGCCACGTTCCTCGGCATCCAAGATGATGTACTTTGCCGCTCGGTCCTTGACCGAACCGCCGGGGTTTAAGAATTCGGCTTTGCCGAGAATCGTGCAGCCGGTCTCCTCTGAAGCTTTTTTCAGTTTAATCAAAGGGGTGTTGCCGATTGCATCGACGAAATCGTCACGATAATTCATATCGACCTTGCTCCGTGAATGATGGGCGCGGTTCGCGGCAGAACTTGGGCGCTATCAAGCCTTCCGGCAGGATTTCGGTCAAGTCCACCTGCGCCGCAAATCATCGCGATTGAGCATCAACCACTGTAACGCAATGATCGAAAACGAACTGTCGATCTCGCCGTTTGCAATCCGAGCGAAGGCTTTATCCGCGGATTCCACGAATACACGGATATCTTCCCCTTCATCGATATGTCCGTGAATGCCGCCCATGCCCTCGGAATCGATCCGGCCGCATAGCAGATGGCAATATTCGGTGGAACTGCCGGGTGCCATAAAAAAATCGCAGACCGGCACGACCTCGCTCAAACTTCCACCGGTCTCCTCAGTGGTTTCTCGGAAAGTCAGTTCATTTGGAGATTCGTTCTTCTCCAAAATGCCGGCGACGATTTCGATCATCCAAGGGGAGGGATGGTTTGCCGCCATTGGGCCCGGGCGAAATTGTTCAATTAGCACGACAGTGTCGCGAATAGGGTCGTAAGGGATGACCGCGGCGACAGGATCCCGTTCTAAGACTTCGCGCGAGACTAATTTGCTCCAAGTACCGTCGAACATTCGATGGTGCAGATTATAGCGCTTCATCTGGAAGAAACCGTCGTAAAGGCATTCAGTTTCAACAATCTTCACGTCGCTTCGATCCATCTTCTATCCATCTTTATCGTTGTTGTTGACAACGTGGACGATAGGCAGAGTTCCGCCATCTCACAATGAAACCTGAATAGATTTCGGTTGGTCTTTTCGCTCGACGCAAGGTTGGCGAAAGGTTAACTAGTTAACCGAACCTCTGTTACTTGCTCGCGATTCTTTAATTCAGTAGTCTCGAGGGCAAGGAACGAGTTGAATACAAATCCAGATTTAGGAGGGGCCTCTATTGGCAACTGCACCTTCGAGAAAGCGTAGTGGTGGCGCGGGCACGACGGCTAATGCCGCAGCGTCGGTGGCCGAAGAGCGTTCCTTCCTATTTACAGAAGCATCGACAGCGTCACCGCCGAGCAACATGGTGATCTTTGCCTCTCGGACGACATCGACTATGGATTTGCTGCGGACACGAACTCCATTCCGTTGAACGGCGTGGAATTTTCGGCGGCTGCGCGGCACTACCCGATTATCTTCAATCATGAACCTGGTGGATCGCCGCTGGCGGTTATGGGCATACGGTCCAGCGAAAACCTCTTTGTCGAAGGTGATGGAAGCTGGGCTGAAGGGTGCTATCTGCCGGCATTTGTGCGGCGCTATCCGTTTATTTTTAGGGGCTGTCCCAGATAACCGAGATTAGAGGTTATCATGGTATCCATGCGCAAGAGCCGTCTGAGCAGATACAGGCAGGATCGTCTGATCGAACATTTTGTTGCTGGCACGACGGCCCGGACAGCTGCCAGTTTATG